>NZ_JBMQQG010000202.1:0-17111 GCF_057362405.1 Ginsengibacter sp. | reverse complement strand
GAAGGAAGTGGATTAACCGCTGTTATTGATTTCAAGAGAGTACCCCTGATAATTGATAATTTGAAATATTATTCAGACCTCAAGTGTGTTCCCGGAGGAACCAGCCGCAACTGGGATAGCTATGGTAATAAAATTGGAAGCATTGACGATTATCAAAAATCAATTTTAGCAGATCCGCAAACAAGCGGCGGCTTATTAATTGCGGTTGATCCCGGAGCTGTTCCAGACGTTGAAAAATTGTTTCGGCAGCAACGCTTAGATAAATTTGTAAATCCCATCGGAAAATTTTTTGCTAAAAGAGAAAGGATAATTTTTATTAAATAGCTTGAATGAACTTGAAAAAAGCATTTTACAAAGCATCAATTATTTTACGAAGTTTTTGATCTCTTTCAGTAACGGTGTTCCCTGCATCATGAGATGATAACCAGATTTCAACTTTATTATATTCATTGGTCCATTTGGGATGGTGATCCATTTTTTCTGCAGCCAGTGCAACCCTTGTCATAAATGCAAATGCCTCTGAAAAATTTTTGAACTCAAATTTTTTATGAAGTGAATTATTTTGTTCTTCCCACATAAATTTTATTTAAAGTATTAAAAAATAAGGTGTTGTTTGTTTTTTATTTTTTCATTGGTTAGTTCAGTTATGAGTTGAACAGAAGGAATTGCCCTGATTGAACTTGTGAGTAAACCAACATCATCATCATGCATTATATCATCTTTAATAAGCCACAAAAAGTCGAGATGTTTAAATTCAGGTAATAAATATTCTCCGTCATCTTCATTATTGTATAAATAATGTTTTATAGTTCCTGACTGCTCGCCAAATTCGTAAATAGGAAAAAAATATTTTCGCTCCTTCTTATTTAATTGTATCTCAATATTATTATTTATCCTGAAATTAAAATTCAACATTTGATTAAGGTGCCAGCAAAACCGGTATTGTTCAATAGGCGCTACAATCCCCAGCAGGCGGGTATCTGCAAAAAATTCTTCTACCATCACGTTGTTATCTATCCGCAGCTTCATTAGAAAAACAGGTGGCTTAATTTAAAAAATAATATTAAACTTTAATTCATCCTTCCCTCTCAATATGGTAACTGTTGTTGCATCGCCTTTTTTATATTTTCCTAAAGCCGCCATATAAGAATTCAAATCAGTGACTGAATTTTCACCAAGTTTTACAATTACGTCGCCGCTTTGCATGCCTGCGTGCTGCGCTGCCTTCCCATCAATTATACCATCCGCACGAACTCCCTTTCCACTAAAAGTATAGTCAGGCATAATACCTAAGGTTACCGTAAATCGTTTCCCCTCCATCTTTGGTTCACGTGTTTTTAAAAAAGCGAGCTTTCCAAGTTTATTGGTTTCTTCAATTACATGATATATATATTTAATTACATAGAGCTCACCAGTGAAATTTATTTTATCTACATCATCAGTTGGTTTATGATAATCTTTATGTATACCGGTAAAGAAAAATAAAACAGGAATATTTTTTAAATAAAATGAAGTATGATCGCTTGGCCCGATTCCGCTTGAATCAAATTTTACACTAAATGCCTTTGTCTTTTCTTCCAGAATATTGCCCCATGTCGGTGAAGTTCCGTAGCCCCCAATCGTTATTGAATGAGTACTGTCGTTTAATCTTCCAACCATGTCAGAATTGATCATATAATTTGCTGTATTAAGATCTATAGTCGGGTGTTCAGTAAAATACTTCGATCCATATAATCCCAGCTCTTCTCCTGAAAAACAAATGAAAAGATAATTGTTGTTTTTCAGCCTGGCATTTTTCAGCATTCTTGCAAGTTCAATAACCGCAGCCGTTCCGCTTGCATTATCGTCGGCCCCATTGTGAATTTCCGGCGGGCCAGTCCACAACGAATTGTGATCTTCGCCATATCCAAGATGATCGTAATGTGCACCAATGATTATCGTGTTGGCAGCACCGTTATTAACAAACCCCGTTACGTTATGACCTGTTCTTTTTTTATCGCCTAAAGCTACCGATAGATTGATATCGTAATTGGCTGTCTTATCACTTAAAAATTTTTTCGCTGCATCTTTCGTAACAAACACAACGGGTATTTTTATGGGTTCGATTTTTTCTTTTCCATCAAAAGCCAATCCGTCATCTTGGGCTCCGGTATTATAAACAATAACAGCAGAGGCGCCTTTACGGGCAAAATCAATGACATCATTTTTAATAGCTTCTTCGATATCGAAATGTGGATTGGTTTTATTTTTTTCGAGAATATCTTTTATGTCTAAAAACCAGGGCATTCCTTTTTCAAGTAGTGAAGGGGACGCATTGGCTTCTATGGATTTCTGGCCGCTAAAAATGAAAGGGAAAAAGTCTTTTTCAACAGTGAGATCATTGTTGTTTAATGAAAAGTGTGTAGAAGGAAGAATTTCCTTTCCCTCATTTATTTCGAAACTTTGGATAAAAGTATTATTATCTCCTTTCGGGATTAGCCCAAGTTTCTTAAATTGATCTGATATGTATTCATAGGCCAGCTTTTCACCTGCCGTCCCCGTTCTTCTTCCTTCAAGTTTGTCACTTGCGAGATAACCAATTTCTTTGTGAAGATTATCAACAATACTTCTATCTGCCTTTTTTAATCTTTGTGAAGAGGCAACCTGCGTAAAAAGCAGTAAAATAAATAGAGCGTTTTTCATTTGGGGAATATAAATTTTATCAGGCAAAAATAATATGATTAAGCCAGTGAAGTAAATGATAAAAAAATTAAGTTCTCGATCTCTTTTCTTAATTCGTAAGGTACTCATGCCAGTTAGCTTTAAATTTACAGCTTATAAAGTAATTATTTGAATAACCAATTGCATATCGCTTTAGTCGGCAATCCCAACAGTGGCAAAAGTTCATTGTTTAACTCGCTGACAGGATTGAACCAAAAAGTTGGAAATTTTCCCGGAGTTACTGTTGACAAGAAAACAGGAACCAGTAAAATTTCTGAAAAAATTTCTGCAAAAATCATAGACCTGCCAGGCACTTACAGCCTGTATCCAAAACGAAATGACGAATGGGTTTCCTATAAGGTTTTAATGGATGATGATAAAGAAGTGAAAGCTGATGTTATCGTTTTAATTGCCGATGCTTCCAATCTCAAGAGAAACTTGCTTTTTTGCTCACAGATATTGGATCTTAAAAAGCCTGTTGTAGTAGCTTTAACAATGGTGGATATAGCAAAGAAAAACAACATACAAATAGATATTGCAGGCCTCGAACGGGAATTGGGGATATTGGTAATACCTGTAAACCCAAGGAAAAATAAGGGAATTGGGGAGCTTAAAAAAGCTATAGAAAAGACCGTGGAGAATATTGGTAAAATTCCTGATCGGAATTTTATTGATGCGTCTTCTTTTGCTCCACAGGCAATAAAAAAAGTTCAGAATTTATTTCCTGATATTAGTGATTACCGTGCTATACATTATTTAATTAATCATGAAACTTTCGCGCTGGAGCAACCAGTACAAGATGCAATTGAAAACATTGAAGTTGAAACAAGATTTAATCCTTCAAAAACCCAGGCAGAAGAAATATTGCAGCGTTACAGCAAAATAAAAAATATAATGCAGCAAACCGTGGTGGAAACCGACCCACTGCACAAAGCTTTATTTACTCAAAAGCTCGATGATATCCTGTTACACGGCACATGGGGTTATCTTATATTATTTGTTGTTCTCTTCTCATTATTTCAAAGTATATTTTTACTTGCGCAATTTCCAATGGATGGAATTGAGTGGACCTTTGCCAAGGCAGGTGGATGGTTAGGAGGCGTTTTGCCACAAGGCTGGTTCAGTGACCTTTTTATAAATGGAATCCTCGCAGGGTTAAGCGGTATATTGGTTTTTGTTCCGCAAATAATGATCTTATTCGGTTTGATAACGCTATTAGAAGACACCGGCTATATGGCAAGAATAAGTTTCTTAACAGATAGGGTTATGCGAAAAGCCGGGCTCAATGGCAAGAGCGTTATGCCAATGATCAGTGGCCTTGCCTGCGCTGTTCCCGCAATCATGAGTGCAAGAGGGATAGAAAATAAAAAAGAAAGATTACTCACGATAATGTGTACGCCCCTCATGAGTTGCAGCGCCCGCCTACCGGTATATACAGTATTAATTGCACTGGTAATTCCGGATAAGATGTATTTTGGCTTTATTGGTTTGCAAGGAATGGTAATGATGCTGATGTACCTGACAGGAACCGTGATGGCATTAGCATCTGCTTACGTAATGAAATGGTTTATCAAGAGTAAAGAGAAGAGTTTTTTTATATTAGAACTTCCTCTTTACCGCGAGCCGAGATGGAAAAATATGTTTTATACGATGATCGAGAAGGCGAAAGTGTTTGTCTTTCAGGCGGGGAAAGTAATTATGGTGATAAGTCTTCTGCTGTGGGTGTTGAGTACATACGGGCCCTCTTCAAAAATGAAAGATGTTTCGGAAAAATATGACGCACTTATTCAACAAAACCCGGCGCAATCGGCGCAATTTGATAGATTAAAAAGGACGGAGTTGCTTCAAAATTCCTATGCAGGCATTCTTGGCAAATCAATTGAACCCGTTATACGGCCATTAGGTTATGATTGGAAAATCGGTATTGCACTCATAACTTCTTTCGCAGCAAGGGAAGTTTTCGTCGGCACAATGGCCACTCTTTACAGTGTTGGTGATGATAAAGATGAAAATAATGCTACGCTGCGCCAAAAAATGAACGCAGCAGTATGGCCAGATGGGACTAAAGTTTACACGCTTGCTGCTGGTTTATCTCTCTTAATATTTTATGTGTTGGCCATGCAATGTATGAGCACACTTGCTGTTGTGAAGCGTGAAACACGAAGCTGGAAATGGCCGCTTATTATGCTTACGTATATGACCAGCCTGGCTTATATTATGAGCTGGATAACCTATCACTTATTCAAATAGCTTCGACTTAATCTTTCACATTTACTGCCCCCGGGGGCAGTTTTTAATGCCATTCATCAAGAATTATTTCCGTTTGTAAATTCCTAAGGAATATTTTTTATTAGCTATAATCTTCTCAAAGTATTACCTGTCCTGGCTTCTATTGTGTAAATAGAAATATTTAATGACTGCTACCTTAAAAAAGCAGGTATTATGTATTGCATAGTATTGTAAAACATTGTATATTTGTATTAGAAATGAAAATTTAAGAAGGTTAATCTGAATAAAATTTTAAAATATGAATATAGATAACACTGCAAGCCAAATGCGAAAAGGAGTATTGGAGTTCTGCATTTTGTCGATAATTAAATTGGGCGAAGCTTACCCAAGTGACATTATTGACAAGATGAAAGCCGCCAACCTAAATATTCTGGAAGGCACTCTTTATCCACTACTAACCCGGCTAAAAAATGCGGACTTGCTCACATATAGATGGGTAGAAAGTAACAGCGGGCCACCAAGAAAATATTTTATGCTAACGGCCAAAGGTGCAGAATTCTATAAGGAACTTGAAACAACCTGGTTGGAGCTTGCCAATGCGGTTGACGAAATAACAGGAAAGAAAAATTAACCTAAATCAACTTCAACAAAAAATAAAAAGATAGTTATGAAAAAAGTAATTAATATAAATTTCCAGGGAGCGGTGGTTCCCATTGAGGAAACGTCTTATGAATTGCTGAAACAATATATAGAAAGCCTGCGCCAATATTTTGCTAAAGAAGAGGGACGGGATGAAATTATAAATGATATAGAGAGCCGTATTAGTGAGTTGTTCCAGGAACGTTTGAAGAAAGGGTCGACCTGTATTACGGACGATGACGTTAATGCCATCATAAAGAATATGGGAAGGCCGCAGGATTTAGAAGATGCTGAAGTGGGCGAACAACAAGCCGCACCGGGAGGCAGCGGAAGTGCTTCCAGTGAAAAACAAGAAAGCCACTACCAGGATAGCTGGAGCTGGAAAGGACCGGGAAGGCGACTTTATCGCGATGAGAATCATAAGATTTTGGGCGGCGTCTGTAGCGGTATTGCTGCTTATTTCGGAATCGATCCCGTAATAGTGCGTGTGTTGTTCATTGTATCCGGAATTGGATTTTTTCTATACCTGTTACTTTGGATATTTGTTCCAGGAAGTAATATGCTCGTGAATGGAGTTCGTAAAAGATTATATCGCAACCCTGACGGAAAGATTATAGGCGGAGTATGTAGTGGGATGGGCAGCTATTTTAATGTGAATCCCTGGCTTCCCAGAGCGATCTTTTTAATTCCGTTTATTTCTTTTTTCTTTAGATGGGGTCATATCGGGCCACTAACATTTCCGAATTTTCTAAGTTTCTCTTTTAGTCCGGGCACATTCATAATATATGTTATACTCTGGCTGGTAATACCAGAGGCAACAACTACATCGGAAAAACTCGAAATGAAGGGAGAAAAAGTAGACCTTAATTCAATCAAGAACTCTGTAGTTGAAGAAATGAAAGGTGTAAAAGAAAGGGTAAGTAAACTGGGCATGGAAGCAGGAAATATCGCTAAGGAAAAAGGTGGAGAAATTGGCAAGGAGATGCAATTTGCGGCAAGACGTACGAGTGGTGCTTTAGGAAATATCATCGTAACTCTGTTTAAGATGTTTGCGTATTTTGTTTTGGGATGCATTGCGTTTGCTCTTATTATCGCTTTATTTTCAATAGCCGTAGCCTCAATCGGATTATTTCCTTTAAAGGCATTTGTACTTAATGATGGCTGGCAAAGTGCGCTTGCATGGGGAACATTGATTTTTTTTATAGGCGTTCCCGTAGTGGGTGTTATCACTTTCATCATAAGAAGGATAGCCAGAATTAAAAGTCGTAACAGGATGATGCGGTTTTCCTTTTTAGGATTATGGTTCCTCGGTATCATTTGTTTTGTTTCGTTGATTGCTTCACTAGGTAACGATTTCAGGAGGACCAGTTCTTTCAACGAAGAGAAAATATATTTGACAAACCCAGGCGTTCAAAGCCTCGAAGTAAACTCACTGAACAACAAAAGGTATTACAGAAGCAACAGTTGGTTTAGGTTTGAGCCGTTTGCTAATTTTGACGATGATACTGTCTTTATAGGGAATGTCAGAATCAAAATTGAAAAGTCACCGACCGATAGTTTCCAGGTTGGCCTTATTAAAATGAGCAACAGCGATACAAGGTCAAATGCCGATAGGTTAGCAGCTCACATTAATTTCAATATCTCTCAAAGTGATTCTTTATTACTAACCGATCGTGCAATTTCAATTAATACTACCGACAAATTTCGAAATCAAAGTGTAGAAGTTATTGTTTATGTTCCCGTTGGCCATCGTATCAAAATCAACAAAAATATGAGTTACAACAGAATAAGAATAGAGGGACCTTGGTGGAATCATGATGATTGGTACGATTGGGATAATGATGAAGATTATTACTACAAATATGGAGAAACATATATAATGAAGGATGATGGGCTGTATACTTTGGATGGTATTCCGGCAAATAAAGAGAATGATTACCGCAGAAACTGGAACTCTGATTATGATGAGGACGAAAATTCGCCCGGCGCAATGCCTGGAGATCAAAATTACCGGTACAATCAACACGATAAGATCGACTCATTAAGTAATGCCAAAAGAATACAAATACAAAAAATTCAAGCCTCTTTAGATTCTTTAAGAATAGAAAAGGAGAAAGAGGATAGCAGGTTAAAAGACTCATTGAATAAAGCCAAAGAAAAACTTGAACAAAAAATCCAAAAGCTTGATGAGAAAAGCGGCGCTTCGGCTGAACTATACCCTCACTTAGGCGACGACAGGTATAATTTTGTAACACTTATATAACAGTAAACTTTTTAAGGTTGAAGTTGAAAGACAAGGGCTTCATGTGTTATGCATGAGGCTCTTTAGTTTTATTATGAAATGAAGTGCCATTTTTAAGCAAATTTAAATTCCTGAAAATCTAAAATAAGGATAACCTGATTTTTCACATAAATTTGCAAACTTTAAAATATATAATGAAGAATACTCCATTCACTCAAAAACACATACAGCTTGGAGCTAAAATGGCGGAATTCGCAGGATATAATATGCCCATAAGCTATACTGGCATTAATGATGAGCATGCTACAGTTAGGAAGAATGCTGGCATTTTTGATGTGAGCCACATGGGAGAATTTATTCTGAAAGGAGACAAAGCGCTTGACCTCATACAAAGGATTACGAGTAATGATGCCTCAAAACTTACGAAAGGGAAAGCGCAGTACAGTTGTTTTACAAATATAACCGGAGGTATAATTGATGATCTTATTGTTTATTGTTTGGAAGAAAATAAGGTATATATGCTTGTTGTAAATGCTTCCAATATAAATAAAGATTGGCTCTGGATTCAGGGAAATAACAAATACGGTGTCGAGTGCCATAATATTTCTGATAAGACTTGCCTGTTGGCTATTCAGGGCCCTAATGCTACCAAAATATTGCAGCCCCTTACGGAAATTGATATTATGAATCTGAAATATTACACATTTGTAAAAGGGCGCTTTGCAGGCGTTGACAATGTTTTGATAAGCGCTACTGGATATACCGGGTCGGGTGGAGTAGAAATATATTTTGAAGATAGAGATGCAACAGCAGATATTATTTGGGATAACATCTTGGAAGCAGGAAAGCCTCACGGATTGAAACCAATAGGCCTTGCTGCAAGAGATACCTTGCGGCTTGAAATGGGATATTGCCTTTACGGTAATGATATCGATGATACAACATCTCCCTTAGAGGCAGGGTTAGGTTGGATAACTAAATTCACTAAAGAATTTACCGCGAAACAAATTCTGGAAAAACAAAAAACGGCGGGCGTAAGTAAAAAACTTGTTGGATTTGAGATGGTTGAAAAAGGAATACCGAGGCAGCATTATGAAGTTAAAAATGCTGGTGCCGAAACAATCGGACGAATTACCAGCGGAACACAATCTCCATCTTTAAATAAGGCAATAGCAATGGGTTATGTTGAAACGGCCTATTCCAAAATAGATACCCAGGTTTATATAAAAGTGAGGGACAAATTACTTACCGCCAAAGTAGTTAAAATGCCTTTTGAATAAGTTACCACATCAGTTAGTCATTATTGAATGAAACCACAAAACGATAAACCTCTTACCCTAAGTACATGCTTGTCTCCATCTTTATTGCATCTTTACGATGTAAGTAGTAGCATAGTCGTGATAATTGACGTTCTAAGAGCTACATCAACAATTGCCACTGCTCTTTATAATGGAGCCAAGAGTATCATACCGGTGGATAGTGTTGCTGAATGCATTAAGTTGGGCAGACAAATCGATGTAATTACTGCAGGAGAAAGAGATGGTAAAATTGCGGATGGTTTGAAATATGGAAATACGCCTCTGCAATACACGCCGGAATTCATTAAAGGAAAGATATTGGTTCTTACAACAACAAATGGAACAAGATTGTTGCACATGGCTTTAGCCGACGGTGCACCCGGAATTATTACCGGTTCGTTTTGCAATCTGTCCGCAGTATGTGATTATCTGATTAAACAAAAAAGAAGTGTTATACTCGCATGTGCCGCCTGGAAAGACCGTATTAATATAGAAGATACCTTATTTGCAGGAGCAGTCATCAGCAGAATAAAAAATAATTTTCAGCAAAATTGTGATGCCAGTCAAATGGCTGAAACCTTGTACATTCAGGCTAACAATGATTTGTTTGGATTTCTAAAAGAAAAAAATGCCTCGCATTACGTGAGATTAATGGGCTACGGGCTTGAAGAAGATATTCGATATTGCCTCACTATAGATAATTCAAATGCGCTGGTTGTTTACGATTCAGGGAGGTTAGTAAGGGCTTGATACCACTTAAACTTTAAAAAGTAGTTGTAAAAAAACCTCACTATCTGAATTCCCCGCCCACTTATTTTTCATACTTTTGCCAATTGACCTTTTTAACTCTAAGTAGCATAAATATTTTGCTGCAAAATTGTAAACGGAACATATCTTGGCCCTACCTCATTTAATTAAATATGTCTACAATTCCGGAACTGACGAAGTAATTCGCAGGGGAAAAAAAATTCACTCGTCCGGCTATGTTGAACTTGCTGAGAACGACGAGTTGATGCATTCAGTTATTTTTAGAATTAGAGATGACAGCTATTCCACTTTCTATAAAGTGACCGTTCAGAAGTATGATGAACCCAAAAACCTTTCCGTAAGATGTACATGTCCGTATAATTTGGGCGATATATGCCGCCATGAAGCCGCGGCCCTATTTCAGCTTCAGGATCTCATCGACCGAAATTTGCTTTCATCTGAGAACGTTGCGATATATAACCAGAGGCACACTGTAATAAAAATGAAATTTATCGATTTAAAAACGATAAGAATGTTGGCGGGTCAGGATAATTACAGCGAAGCAGAAGAATTACTGAGAACCCATAAAATAAATATCATTGACGCAAAAAATGAAAAAGTAGAAGGCAGCCTTCGTATTGAGGAAGTAAATTTTCGTCTGATTATTCAAAAAAATGAAGAAAGAAATTTTGATACCTCATGCTCATGCGGCGAAACTTCACACGCTCTTTGCAAGCACAAAACTGCTTTATTTATTCATTTGCTAAATGCTTATGGTCCGCATTATTTTGATTCCATTAGAAACTGGGACAAAGAAAAGAATAAGTTGTTGGAATTATACGGCTATAGTTTAAACGAAGAACTTTCAGGCAAGTTTGAATTCATTTATAAGGAAGGAAAGCCTTTTTTGAAAGTGCTGGATCCATCGATTAAGAAAATAACGCCCTCAGTAGTAAATGTGTCAAATGCATTTGTTACAGCTTCCGAAACACCGGAGATAGCCACTGCTTCTGCACTACTAAAACAAAAAAGAGCCGCAATTGTATTTAATGCAAATCAAACAGATTTTCCTTTCTTTTCGATAGATGCCATCCAAGGGGAATATGATGAAGAAGGAGAAAAATTTGTTGGCCGGGTGGAAAAACTCGACTTGAGTAAATTCATTAACACGGAATCGTTTACCGCAAGTGATAAACAATTAATACAACAGGCACGGAAACTACAACAGGCCGAAATAAATAAATACCTAAATCGTAATTCTCCTTTTAGCGGGTTTTGGGAAAATATAATCCAACAAGAGAATCAGGAACTTCCCGAAGAAACCAAAATACTAATAACCGAATATATACATCCCAAACTAAAAAAGATTTTTCAGGAAAGGAATATTACGATGTATTTACCGGCAGGTAAAAAATTTAATACCGAAAACTTACAAACTGTTTTTACCTCAACTCATCATCCCTCGATTCAGTTTTATGCTACGATTAAGGGCGAGCGATATGTCTTGCACAGTAGCATTCTCATTAATGACGAACTGTTAAAGCCCGGCGACAATCAGTGGGACAATATTTTATTGTTTTTATACGATGGCGAAATTTTTTTATGGAAAAAAGCAGAGGATGCGCTTATTGCTAAAAAATTCGATAACCCGCTGAGTATATCAGGCAAAGAATGGCCATCTTTTCTAAGAGAGGTGGTAATGCCACTAACAAAAGAATACGAAGTAGTCTTTGATAAGTTATTAGTAAAAGAGACGAAAGACGGTGAACCGGAAATAAGCTTGGTTCTTATAGAAAAAGGAGATTATCTATTGTTTCAGCCAATTTATAGTTATAAAGGTTTTAATGTAAAGCCTGACGATAAAGAAACAATCATCATTCCTGAAGATGACAAAGTGCTGATGGTTCATCGGAATAGCGAAGCCGAACAAAATTTTCGGAATAAATTGTCAGGATTACATTCGCAGTTCGCAAACAAAGATAACGGCAGCCTGGTTTTAAAAGGTACTGATGTATTGAGGAACAATTGGTTTTTTTTGTTTGTGGATGCGATGAAAGAAATGAAAATACCAGTTTCCGGGTTTGATTCTTTAAAGAATTTTCGGTTTAACACTGCAAAGCCTACAACCCAAATCCACCTTAGCAGTGGTCTTGATTGGTTCGATGCAAAAGTGGAACTTTCATTCGGAGAACAGCGGATCGGCATTTCAGAAATAAAAAAAGCATTAGCCAATAAGCAATCTTTTGTACAATTAAATGACGGCTCGTTGGGTATTTTACCAGATGAATGGCTTAATAAATATTCTCTACTTTTTAAAGTTGGCCAGGGGAAGGAGAATAGATTAAGACTTTCCAAATTTCACCTTAGTGTTATTGATGATCTCTACGAAAAGAGAGAAGAGAAAGAATTGTCTTTTGAACTGGATGAAAAGTACGAGCGACTGAGAAATTTCAAAAGTATTCCGGAAACCGAGGTTCCGAGTGAGCTGGAAAGTAAGCTTAGACCGTACCAGGTTGCCGGACTTAACTGGCTCAACTATTTAAATTCAGTGGGTTGGGGCGGTATTCTAGCCGATGACATGGGGCTTGGAAAAACGGTACAGGCTCTAAGTATGCTAAGCCATTTTAAAAAAGATCAGGGCAATTTAAAAGCGTTGGTGGTGTGTCCAACTACTCTTATTTATAATTGGGAAAACGAGATTAGAAAATTTACTCCTTCACTTAACTGGTGCATACATCATGGGAGTCTTCGTACGAGGAAACCCGAAGATTTTGAAAAATACAATATCATCATCACTACCTATGGAACTTTGAGAAGCGATATTCAACTAATGATGAAAATCTTATTTGACTATGTTATCCTCGACGAATCGCAGGCCATCAAAAATCCTTCGTCCAAAGTTACAAAGGCTGCTTGCCTTCTTACAGCAAAAAACAGGGTGTGCATGAGCGGTACTCCTTTACAAAACAACACTTTTGACGTATATGCGCAAATGAATTTTTTAAATCCCGGTCTGTTGGGATCAGTTGAGTTCTTCAGAAACGAATTTTCGACGCCGATTGACAAATTTGGTGAACAGGAACAAAAAGACCATTTGCGAAAGCTGCTTTATCCATTCATTTTGCGAAGAACAAAGGAACAGGTAGCCAAAGATCTCCCCGAAAAGACAGAAACCATACTTTTTTGCGAAATGGAAGAAGAGCAGCGAAAAGTATATGATGCTTATCGAAATGTTTACCGCGACAGAATTATGGGTGTTATTGAAGGCGAAGGGATTGATAAATCGCAGCTCACTATTTTGCAGGGCTTAATGAAACTGCGGCAAATTTGTGATAGCCCGGCTATACTTAACGAAGAGGAAAAATACCCTAATCATTCAATTAAGCTGGACGAACTTACCAGGGAAATAGCGGAAAACATTGGGGAACACAAAGCCTTGATATTTTCTCAATTTCTCGGCATGCTTGCATTGATCAAAGCAAAACTTAAGGAAAATAATATTGAATTTGATTATTTCGACGGTAGTACGCCGCCGCATGAAAGAGAACGATCTATTCAAAATTTTCAAACAAATGATAATTCCAGGGTTTTTCTGATCTCCCTTAAGGCAGGTGGCGTGGGTCTTAATTTAACAGCCGCTGACTATGTTTATATTGTTGACCCCTGGTGGAACCCGGCCGTGGAGCAACAAGCGATAGATCGTACGCACCGGATTGGGCAGACCAAAAATATTTTTGCCTACAGAATGATTTGTAAGGATACTATTGAAGATAAGATTTTACAGCTGCAGGAACGTAAGCGTACCCTTGCAAAAGAACTAATTTCTGACGACCAGACGTTTGTGAAAAGCCTCAGCAAAGAAGATGTAGAATATCTTTTTAGTTAAAGCGTTTAGTGGGCAATAAAATCTTTCAATCTTTGAAAATCTTTTTTATTTCCTGATTCAAAAAGAGCTATAAAATTTTTTGAAAGAGTGTGGAAGAACACTGAAACGGCGGTTTTCTTTTGGTAAACTTGATTTTTCATAAACTTGGTTTTAAAAAAAGGATGATGGTATTTATTTTTCTTGATTATAAAGTAAGAGCATAATTCCTTTTTTTGCAATAGCACATTCACCCGATTCCTTATTCCGTAATTTCCGAATTCAAAATCACTTGCTTCTTTATTACCATGTCTTTTAACTATGGTATCTGCCCCGGCTTTTTGTATAATGTTTGATGTTATAGAATTCGGGGTTTTGGGTTAACCTTTCAACGAACCTTTTCAGAAAAATGCGAAATTGACCTACTGGGCTAATGATAAATTTGATATTCATACAAAGGGATTTTAAAATATAACGCCCAAGCTAAAATAATTATTGTAGAAGGCTAAACCAGACCTCAACTTAAAATCCAATATCTTTTCAAATAAAAAAGTTACATCGATTTATTTGGATCATAGGCACATATAAAAAGACCATTTGTAAAACAAGTTTTACAAATGGTCTCCCCAATAATTCTGGTATGTTTTTATTCCGATTTATTCAGCTTCTTATCAAGTTTTAATATTCCCGTTGCATCTGATTCAACATTGTACCAGTTACTATCATCTTCCAAAACGATATGATAAGTTAGATTTTCGCTATTGGATACCTCAGTTATGCCAAATATTTTTTTACCGGGAAATTTTTCATTCACTTTTGCCCTGATAGCAGGAGGAAGGTCTTGTTCAGTATAATACCTTGTGGTACTTATTACAATTCCATCCGGACTGTAGTCAATTCTGCACGAAGAGTTGTCTGGATTCGTAAAATACACTTCATAGTAATTCTCGAAGGCATACCATATTGGTTGTTTAACCTCAGGGAACGCTTGATGAAAAACTTTCAAAACTTGTTCGGTTACAATAGAATTTGAGGTAGCAAAAACTGACGTTGCAGATATGATAGCAATCAGACATACCAAAATGATCTTTTTCATAATTTTTAATTTTTATTGGTTAAGGAATCGGGAATAAAATTAGAAGTGATTTCAAGAGTAAACAACTGATTTGTTATCACCGGCAATGCAGTGTGGAAGCGGCTTTCGTTAATATAACGTTAACGAAAAAGGCGAAGCATGGAAAAAGGAATCTGAAGACACAAATTCTGTGAGTAAACACGTATGAAGAACATTCTGGAATCTGAAAGCCGACCGTGGGTATTTTGAAAAATAAGGATAAATGGCATTCTTTGTAAATAACTTTTGCATTAGTTAATATCTCTTGTGGTACATCTTCAAAAACCTTTTTATGTTTCAGTAACTTTGTAAGATGCAGGTATATTTAGAGGGTTTAAACGCACAGCAACGGGAAGCTGTATTACATCGGGACGGTCCTATTATGATTGTAGCCGGCGCAGGTAGTGGAAAGACAAAAGTGCTTACTACACGCATAGCCCACCTCCTGGCAACGGGCGTGGATCCATTCAACATTTTAGCACTTACTTTTACGAATAAAGCTGCGGCCGAAATGAAGGAGCGGGTTGAACTTATACTTGGAAATAATGAAGCAAGAAATATTTATATCGGCACTTTTCATTCAGTATTTGCAAGAATATTACGAGCAGAAGCCGAGAAGCTTGGCTATCCCCGCAATTTTACTATTTACGATACTGATGATGCAAAGAGTGTTGTAAAAACTGTGGTAAATGAATTAGGTCTTGATGACAAACATTATAAACCCAACACTGTCTATAATAGAATCTCTTCGGCTAAAAATGCCTTAATAACTCCGGAGGAATATATTAATGATTATGGATTGCAGCAGGAAGATATGCGGGCAAATCGCCCGATGATAGGACAGATTTACGACGCTTACTGCAGGCGTTGTTACAAAAACGGTGCGATGGATTTTGATGATTTGCTGTTGAAGTTTTACCTGTTATTGAAAACGCATCCGGAGAGCCTTAGTAAGTACCAGCGAAAGTTTAAATACATAATGATCGATGAGTACCAGGATACAAATACTGCTCAATACGAGATAATAAAACTGCTCGGTGCAATGCACGAAAATGTTGCGGTCGTAGGCGACGATGCTCAAAGTATTTATAGTTTTCGAGGCGCTACAATCGAAAATATCCTGCAATTTCAAAAGGACTATGACGAAGTAAAAATTGTTATGCTGGAGCAGAATTATAGAAGTTCGCAGAGCATACTTCATGTGGCAAATAATGTAATTGCCAATAACAAAGGACAAATTCCTAAAAAATTATGGACCGGAAATGAGGAAGGAGAAAAAATTAAACTTGTACGCACTGCATCAGACAATGATGAAGGAAAATATGTTGCAGATGCCATACAGGAACAAAAATTACGTAACCATTACCATAACAACGATTTCGCCATCTTATACAGAACTAATGCGCAGAGCAGGAGCTTTGAAGAAAGCCTGCGGCGAATGAATATTGCTTATAGAATCTATGGTGGTATTAGTTTTTACCAGAGAAAAGAAATTAAAGATTTTCTAAGTTACCTAAGAGTAATTTTAAATCCGGGCGATGAAGAAGCATTAAAACGAATAATAAATTTCCCCGCAAGAGGCATTGGAAAAACGAGCGTTGAAAAAGCAGTTCTCTTTGCGAACCAAAACAACATTTCCATGTGGAATGTGCTGGAACAGGCAGCACAGTTTGGTTACAGGGCATCAACGCTTGAAGTCATTAACAACTTTGTTATAATGATAAAGATGTTTCAAAGTGAACTCCAGAAAAAAAATGCTTATGACCTGTCTATCCTTGTTGGCAAGAATACCGAGCTTGTGAAAGAACTCTTTAACGATAAAACAACCGAAGGTCTGGCCCGGTATGAAAATATCCAGGAGTTGTTGAATTCAATTAAAGAATTTACAGAAACTCCTACGGAAGATGGCGAACTATTAGATAAAAGCCTTGGGAGTTATCTCCAACAAATAACGCTTTTAACAGATGCTGATGATGATAAAGGAGAAAGCGATGTGGTAAAGCTAATGACTATACATGCCGCAAAAGGATTGGAATTTCCGGTCGTTTTTGTCGGCGGCCTCGAAGAGACTTTGTTTCCAAATGCCATGTCAATTAATACAAGGGAAGAGTTGGAAGAAGAAAGGCGGTTGTTTTATGTAGCAGTCACGAGGGCTAAGCAACGCCTTTGGCTAACGTATGCGAATACACGATATCGTTTCGGAAATCTTACTCAAAATGATCCAAGCCGGTTTATTGACGAGTTACCTGAAGAAAGACTGGATAGAGCTTTTGCCGCGGG
>NZ_JBMQQG010000201.1:0-3703 GCF_057362405.1 Ginsengibacter sp. | reverse complement strand
GGCACCGCTTCATCAACCACTACTTCAGCACTAAAACATAGCGAGGCAGGCAGCGAAGGAAATGCCAATACGATTCCTGCTGTTGGTTTGCCATTTGCCATGACGCAATGGACGCCTCAAACAAGGCAGTCAGAAAATAAATGTATCCCACCTTATTTTTATAAAGATTCGTTGTTGTCGGGCTTTAGGGGCACACATTGGCTGAGCGGATCTTGCACGCAGGATTATGGCAGCTTTACTATTATGCCGGTTGTTGGCCGTTTAACAACTAACGCTGACGAATATTCGATTCCTTTTTCGCATAGTGAAGAGACAACTGGTCCTGCTTATTATAAATTGACTACCCAAAATATTGTGACAGAAATTTCCTCAACATTGCGCTGCGGTATAATGCGGTTTACTTTATTAAGAAATGACACTTTGTATTTACTAATATCACCAAACAGTGATCAGTCGCAGGGCCTTATAAAAATAGATACAGAAAAAGGAGTAGTGTGGGGCTATAACCCGGTGCATCGCATTTACCAGGGTTGGGGCCAACTTGCCGGATTCAATGGATGGTTTTATATAAAGATCGAAAAGAAGGTTAAAATCAGCGGCACATTTAGTGGTGCAAACATTTTTCAATCGGATAGTATCAGAAATAAGAAAGACGAGGGGGTGTACGCCGGATTGATATTAAAAAAGGGAGAGCAAGTGGTAATAAAAATCGGAACCTCATTTAGCAGCATAGCAGGAGCCAGGAAGAATCTTCAGAATGAAATTGGTAATAGAAATTTTAATGACATCGAACGGAGGGCAGAGAACGTTTGGGAAGATGCGTTGTCCCAGGCAAAAGTGTATACGCGGAATAAAAAAGATAGAAAAATATTTTATACCGCTATGTATCATGCCATGGAATTACCGAGGTTATACAACGACGTGGACGGAACGTATCCGAAATTTTCCGGTTATTATGAATTGATGAACAGCGGAAAAGATAACTACTACGATGATTTTTCTATGTGGGATATCTACCGGGCACAATTGCCGTTGCAGGAATTATTGAATCCGGGACTTATCAGTGATATTGTTCAATCAATGATCAACAAAGGAAAGCAGGGTGGGTGGCTTCCGATATTCCCGTGTTGGAACAGCTATACTTCCGCAATGATCGGGGATCATGTAACTGCGTTTATAGCGTCTGCTTTTTTGAAAGGTATTCATAATTATGACGCCGTGGAAGCGTATAGCCTTATGCGTAAGAATGCGTTCGAAATTGCCGGCGATAAAGATTACCTGGAAGGAAAGGGGCGAAGGGCTTTGTCTTCTTACTTAAAATATAATTACATTCCCGTTGAAGACAGTGTTCCCATTGCCTTTCATAAAAAAGAAGAGGTGAGCCGTACTTTGGAATATGCTTATGATGATTATGCATTATATACAGTTGCGAAGCAATTAAATAAAAAAGCTGATGCAGCGATATTGTTGAAGCGGGCCTTGAACTATAAAAATGTTTTTGATACAAAGGTGGGTATGGTATGCGGTCGGCACGAAAATGGCCAATGGGTTGTTCCGTTTGACGCTGATAAAAGAGAGTTTTATATAACGGAAGGAACGCCAAGGCAATACACTTTTTACGTTCCTCAGGATGTGCCCGGCTTAGCTAAACTTATGGGCGGTAGAGATCAATTGCAAAACGAGTTGGATAGTCTATTTGATAAAGATGAATACTGGCATGGGAATGAGCCCGGTCATCAAATTCCTTTTATGTATAATTATACCAGCGCCCCCTGGAAGTCGCAAAGGATAGTGCATAAAATTTTAAGAGAAGAATATAGCGATGGCGCCGGCGGCCTAAGCGGAAATGATGATGCCGGCCAAATGAGTGCCTGGTACGTCTTTGCGGCCATGGGCTTTTATCCGTTGGATCCTGTTTCGGGAAATTATCTATTGGTATCACCCGTTTTTGATTCAGTAAAAATTAAACTACACGGAAATAAATTGTTTGAAATTATTTGTCACAAAAACGGAGTAAATGCCCAATATATAAAAGGAGTAAAATGGAATGGAAAACGATATGATAAGAATTATTTGCAACACGCTTCTATAATTCAAGGTGGCAAACTGGAAATATGGCTTCAAAATAAACCAACGACATGGGGTTCAAAAGCGATCCTACAGCCGGGCGGATTAAATATAAATCAGCGTGCGAAGTGGAAGGATTTGTGAAGGAAATACTTCCTGGTTTTTTTTAGATGGTGCAGAATATATTACTATCCGGAATCGCCCTGGTTATTGGGGAGAAAATCGCCCAGGTTATTTTAAGTATGACATTGATAGCACACACGTTAATAGTCTTGAAATTGTTGACTTCAAAAGGGACATCAGCATTCCCATCTAAATATGACGCGATAAAAAAATAGGGATAATGAATCGATTAGGATCAATTTAACGCAAACGGTTGCTGAATAATTTAGCGTAATAAACATGTAGTTTTAAACAATACCATTGTTAATTGTTTCCTGGTCAGGAACTACTATGGATATTATAAAATAAAAATCAATTAAAATCGTATGAACAGAAAAGAGTTTGTAAAAACAACCGGCCTGGCGGCTGCGGCATTTACGTTTGCACCGGCATCCAAATTTTTTGTACGGGATGGTGAGCCCAAAGTTAAAATAGCAATAATGGGTGTTGGTGGGAGAGGACAAAGTCATCTTGATCTGCTGCTGAGAAGAGATGATGTTGAACTCGTTGCTATTTGCGATGTAGAACCTCATGCTATTGAAAATTCTAAAGCAATCATTACAAAGAGCGGGAAGAAAATGCCGCAGATTTTTACAGGTGATAATTATGCATGGAAGAACATGCTAGAGATCAAGGGCGGCCTCGATGGAGTTATTATAGCAACGCCATGGGAATGGCATAAGCCGATGGTAATGGGTTCATTGGAAGCGGGCCTTAAATACGTAGCGACAGAAGTGATATTGGGTTTAACCTTGCAGGATCATTGGGACGTGGTTAAAGCTGCAGAAAAATATAATGCCAATGTAATGATGTTGGAAAACGTTTGCTACCGCAGAGATGTAATGGCCGTTTTGAATATGGTGCGCCAGGGAATGTTTGGCGAACTCATTCATTTGCAGGGAGGTTATCAGCATGATCTGCGTGGCGTAAAATTCAACAATGGATACAATGGAAAGGAGCATGGTGTTGAGTTTGGTGAGAAAGCTTATTCCGAGGCACATTGGAGAACCGAGCATTCCCTTCATCGTAACGGTGACCTGTACCCGACGCACGGTGTTGGCCCGCTGGCCAATTATATAGATATCAATCGCGGGAATCGTTTTCTTTCTTTATGCTCTTTTGCTTCAAAATCAAGAGGCCTTCACGATTATATTGTTAAGTGGGGCGGAGAAAATCATCCTAACGCTAAAGTGAAATTTAAGTTGGGTGATGTGGTTACCACTTCTATTAATTGTGCCAACGGGGAAACCATTCTTCTGCAACATGATACTGATTTGCCCAGGCCATATTCATTAGGTTTTCGGGTACAGGGCACCGAAGGTTTGTGGATGGATGTTAGCAAAACGATTTATATACAGGACAAGTCTGCCAAAGAAGATGAATGGGATGATGAACAAAAATGGTTAGATAAATATGATCACCCACTTTGGGCAAGGTGGAGTAAGGAAACTAAAGGTGCAGGTCATGGTGGCAT
>NZ_JBMQQG010000200.1:0-14894 GCF_057362405.1 Ginsengibacter sp. | reverse complement strand
GGGGTCACTTTAGTGTCAAAAACGGTTCCATTGATTTGGGACTTTTTTGTTTTATAGGGGTGCAATAGAAAGTGCAATAAATTGAGTGATGTTAGTATTTAAACTCCTGAATTTTTAAAGCAACCTCCATTACAAAATCTATAGCTAAAAGGACGTTTTCCTTGGATATATCTTTTGGATGATGGGGTCGAACGGCTAGATTAAATATGTTTGTTTCAATATTATGACCGAAAGCCATCGGCATAAGGGATTCATAATGATTATAACTCTAGCAATTCAGTTGTGTTTTCCCTGATATCCAAATTATCCTCGACTACCAGAATTTTTTGTTTCATGATGATTGAGGTTTTTTTTAAAAGATAATAATTGAAAAAGAATTTTAAAAACAACTATCGTATATAAGCGGACAATGAATTAAAAAGTCCGGCCATTTTTCAAATTTAATATGCCCGGGAAAGAAAGGATCTTGAGGCGGAATCTTCAGGAAAAGTAAATCCTAATTAATAGCAGATATTCCTTCGCCCACTTCAAAAACTCCATTTCAATCTTAAGAAACACCGGTGATTCACGGCCTCAAAATTGTTTGTAATTTCAGCAAAGAAAGATTGCCAGACGAGGTTTACATCAAGGTTAGTGGCAATATTGTACTGAAGAGTAGGAAATAAAATAAGGAGCTTTGTGCCCGGCGCATACAGTATACTCATATTTGCCGACAACAATGGAGTAAATTCTTTTGCAGTAGTTATAATAACATTCCATTTTGTGGGCATCAGGTTTTCGGGCGATAGTTTGAGGTTGATAGTATCCCATGAATTGACTGGCTTAAATAAACCTTCATTATTCAATAGCATTCCCACGTTTACGTACCAGCCTTTTTTGAACATGTAATCCCCCTCAAGCGTCATATTAAAATGGGCTCCTGAATATTTATTTGAAAAGAAATATTGTACTTCTCCTTTAAAGCCAGCTTCATTTATATAGCCCGCCCAGCCCGCGCCTAATGTAGGATGATTTTTATACCAGCCCGATATCAATTGCATATCGTAATTCCATTTATTAAGCGAATACTTTATGGCAGCTATATCTCCATCTTTTTTACCGGTGTTGGCGTAAGCAAGCTCTGCATTAGAAGTGTTATTGATCATGTACCTCAGCTTACCGCCATCAACACCTGGCTTTTCTTCATAATCAAAATCCAGGAAGTTATACGTGTTGAAAATATCGTTTGGGTTCCAGGTGGTGGTCACACCCCAATTGATGCGCTGGCGCCCGACTCGGGCGTTCCATTTCTTTTGCTGATAGTCAATATACAACCGTTCAACATTTGTATGCAATACCAGCGCTTTGTTGTTTATCCAAACCTTCTGCATATTTACCAGTTCATTTTCATTTTTTAATAACGATGCAAAACCTGGTGTAAGTTTTACTTCTTCGCCCCAGAATAAACGGTTACGAAATTCAGCCACTGCAGTAAATTTTTCAGATGGTCTCCATTTCATATTGATGCGATTATGAATGAGATTACCGGAAACAAGGTCGTTGAAATTCTTATCAAACGTGAGCGTTTGCAGACTTTTGATATAGCCATTGATAGTAAATTTTTTGGGCGTGTCTGTGCTATCCTGCGCATTCGTAATTAATGCAACTAATGAAGCAAAAAATATCAACAACAACTTTTTCATTTTATCATATCGGCTTCTTCGTGTTCGGTGGATACCATAGCAGTATCTTTTACTATTCGTCCATCAACCAACGTAATCACTCTTCTTGCACGATCTATTACCCGCTGGTCGTGTGTAGAAAAAAGGAAGGTGATGTTTTCATCTTTATTTAGCCTGGCCATAATATCTAAAAGATTGGAAGCTGACTTTGTATCAAGGTTGGCGGTAGGTTCATCGGCTAAAACAAATTGCGGCTTTGATGCCAGTGCCCTTGCCACAGCAATCCGTTGTTGCTGGCCACCGGACAGTTTAGAAGGCCGTTCATTCAATTTATCTTCAAGGCCAATTTGCTCAAATAATTGTTTTATTCTTACATCCCTTTGGCTTTTTTTTATTTTTTGTAACTGCATAATAAACTCTACGTTTTCTTTTGCCGTCAACACCGGGATTAAATTAAAAGACTGAAAAACGAAGCCAATATTTTTTAACCTGAAATCAATTAATTCGCTAGCAGATAATTTTGTAATGTCATTACCATTAATAAATATGTTGCCTTCGTCTGGTTTATCCAATCCGCCAATCATGTTTAGTAATGTTGTTTTTCCGGAACCGGATGGCCCTACCAACGCAGTAAACTCACCTCTTTCCAAATGCAGGTGCACATTGTTAACTGCATATACAGGAATGGTTTCAGGATTATAAACCTTGCTGATATTATGGGCATCAATAACCGTATTCATACCTATTCATTTTAAAAAATTAACTTATACACGCAGTGCTTCCACCGGTTGTAATTTCAATGCTTTCATTGCCGGAAATAAGCAGGAAACGATAGCCGTAATAACAACGATCAATAAAACTCCCGTTAATCTATCAGCAGGAAACTCGGGGTAAATGAGTGGATTAAAACCAAAGCTGCTCATCATTTCGCGGCCCATGCCGGATAAATTCAATCCATGTTTATTATAATAATTAGCAGCGACCCAGCCAATTATTATACCAACAGGTGTTCCGGCCATTGTGAGAAAAATTGTTTCCATCAACACCAATAAAAATATCCGGATCTTGTTGGTGCCAAGTGCCATCATCATACCTATTTCTCTCGTTCTTTCCAGTATCGCCATCAGCATCGTATTAATAATACCAAACGCTAATGCCAGCATTATTATAATCATAATGATGTATGAATACTGGTCAACCGTTTTCACCAATAAATCTGTTTCAGGAGAAATTTCCTGCCATGTTTCAATTTGATAAGCAGGGAATTTTTGCCTTAACTTTTGCTGTACCGTTTTTACATCCTCATCATTTTTCAATAACACAACCAGCTCATGAAAAGCATGACTGATACCCAATAATGCATTCATATCATTCATGGTGACATATACATTTCTTTCATCAAGCGGGGCATTGTCGCTTTGATAAATAGCCGCTACCCTAAATGCACCGGATACAATATTTCCCGAGGTATCCGTAAACGTTAGTACGAGCTTTGAACCTACTTTCAGCTTCATTTTGTTGGCTAACTTTTTTCCAACCATCACTTCATTTTTCTTAGCAGGATTAAATTCGTTGCCTTCAATTATTTTTTTCTTCAGCTGTGATGCCTCATACTCCAAAGCCGGAATTACTCCGTTTATCTGAACACCGGAACTTCCCGTTGCAGTTGCCAGCATACCAATGGCTATGCTTCTTGGTGCAGCCAGTTTTACCTCAGGCATTGAAGAAATATATTTTAATAAATCAGCACCATTATTAATAACAAATTGGGGCTCGTAATCTTTTTTGAAGCTTGTATCGTGTATCTGCAGGTGGCCCACTTCGGCGTCAATCACAGTACGCACGCGGCTTTTCATCATGCCCTTATATAAGGCTAATACTGCAATACCTGCAAAGAGGCCAATAGCTATCGACAATATAATTACGATGCTTCGCATTTTATTTCGCCAGATATTCCGCCAAGCCATTATAAAAATCATATGCTTTCCTTTTAACGCTTCATTGCTGTTACCGGGTTAATTCGTATTATTTTATACATAGGATACAGGGATAATGCCAGGCCAATTATCAATACTATTAATCCCTGGCTAATGAAATTGGATGCCTCCGTTGATGTCGGGAAGATTGCTTCAAACCCGAACCGTTCGTAGGCTTTAGCAGTTTCACCTCCCATTTTTAACGGATGAGAGTTTAGATAATATACCAATGGAATGCTAATGATGATTCCTGACAGGCAACCGGCAATGACTGTAAATAATGACTCAAACAACATTAGGATAACCAGTTTGCTTTTTTTCATGCCAATGGCGACCAACATACCCATTTCAAATTTTCGTTCTACCATCATCATTAATAAAGTCCCGAAGATTCCAAAGCAAATAAGCATGTATAAAATGCCTTGTACGTACTTCATGTTATTGCTGTCGGTTTCAATATGTTGTTTTACATCCGGAATAATTTCCTCCCACGTCATTACTTCATAGCCTGCGCCTATGGCTGAACGAACCGACGATGCAGTGGGTTGCAAATCTTTTGTATTGTTTAATGACAGCACATAGGAAGTAACCATACCGTATGCGCTATAAAAATCCTGTGCTGTAGCCAGCGGCATAAATAATGCTTTATCATTCAGGTCGGGTGAGCCAAACTTTACTAATCCTTTAATGTGGTACTTTCCTGCTGCGGTAGCCCCGTGGAATCCCTGGCCCAATAAGACAATTGTGTCGTTTACTTTTAATCGTAATCTTTTTGCGAGGCCCTGCGATAGCAACACAGCATTATCATTATCCAGTAAATAGGAGCCTTGCGTAAGTTTATTCTTTAGTAAAGTAACCTCGTTTTCTTTTCCTGGATCGATGCCGACGACAAGACAGCCTTTGGTAATATCCTCTGATGAAGCCAGTGCAAAAGATTCTAACCTTTCGGTTACAGATGTTACATTTTTATTTTGCAGAATTTTTTTTTCCGTTCCGGCAGATAATTCAAAACTGTTATCCAAAATCTGCTCATCCCAATAGCCTTGTTTATGTACCTGCACATAACCCGTATAAAAGCTCACCACATTTTTTACAAGATTATCAAATATGCCGGTTTGAAGACTGCTGGCAACAACCGATAAAATAACTGCAAAGAAAATGGCAGCCATTGTAATAGTGGTGCGGTTGCGATTGCGCCAAATATTCTTCCATGCCATTTTTGCCAGCCACATATCAGATAAGTGTTTTTATTTTCTCTGTTGAAAAAAATCCATCATCAATTGGTTTGTTATATTGAATGTTTTTATAAATCATTTCTGTTTTCTGACCTTTCTTATCTGCCGGTATCATTTCAAACCGGGTTGGGATAATGCGGTCATGCATCATCTTTATATCATAGCTGTTCATCGTATTTATAAGTTTCCCTCCTTCATCATAAAAACGGCTGTGGAGCTCTAAAAAATCTTTTTTATCAATACACACAATTACTTTGCCCCATACCACCGCAGCTTCAGGCTTTGGCATCATTTGAATAATATAACAGTTCCTGTTTTGAATAACGGTGTCGCCCACCATGGTGTGGTTGTAATCCTGTACAATCGACGATTCTTTTACCAGGTCATCATTGGTAAAATCAGTTCCCATCCAGCTTTGGCTCATCATAGAAGGCGGTAGCTTAATGGTGCGTTCCAACGCCGGCATCCAGTTCCATACTTCTTTTTTTCTTTTTAAAAATGCAATGCCTTTATCTTTTGCGGGCGCTACAATAAATATCATCGCCAGGTTATTCCCTTTCATCCATGTTTTGCATTGCATTTCCCTTGACCAGGTGGGGCGAATTGTTTTAATAACCATTTCGGCCTGCATGGTAGCGCCACGCATTTTCTCATCTGCTTTTTGCACAATTTCTTTTGCGGTTTGTGCGTGAAGTATATTAGCAAAACAAACAACTATGATAAAAGCGACATATTTCATAGCAAAAGGTTTCAGTAAACTCAAATATAGAGAAGGCTAACACCTTATTAAATGATACTCGTCAATAAAGGAAATGATCTGCATGTATCTTACCTTGCTGAGGGAATTACATTGCGAAGAATAGAAAAGAAATGGAGTTTTTTGGTTTTTTGAAAAAAGATATTTCACTATTGATTAAGGAAGTTGTACGATTCCCGTAACAAATTTTTTAAGTAACGGGTGTTGCGGTATAATTAGCTTCCCATTGCAGTCCTATTTGACTCCTCCTTTAGTGGCGGAAATGAAATCTGTAAAAAAGACATGGCTGAAGCAACTATAATAATGCCCAATATTAATTGATCATATTTTACAGTCTCTCGTCATTAATAATCCTTATACCTACCCCATTAATGTCAATAAATCTGCATGCAAACGATCATGCAATTTCTAAGTAAATTGTTTATCGCAGTCCTTTCTTTTCTAAATATTCAATAAGCGCTTTTGGATGATCCGTTTGCAATCCCTTAAAACCAAGTTCTAACGCTTTATCCCAGTTTTGGTTTTCATCTGCGCTTTGTATATCTGGCCATACAACTTTGCCTGCTAATGTTGCAGCGTTTACTATTTCTTTTGTATAATTGCTGTAATCGCCATCTAATAACTCCAATGGATATTTTGCGAGAAATATTTTTAAGTCATTTCTATCTTTAATACTATCCGGCAAGCTAAGCATCACGGGCATTGATGGAACCAGGTTTCTCCATTCTTCATACTGCCCAGGAGAGTTGATATACACGATTACCTGTTTTTCCATGCCATATTTTTTTATGAGCTTATATGACTGTTGAACACTGGCATCTTTAAAATCAAGATAAATGTATATTTTGTTCTTACAGGTCTGAAGCACTTCTTCAAAACGTGGTACAGCATAAGTCTTCATTGAGTCCTTTCTTTTATCTATTACTTTTAGTTTACGCAGTTCGGCGTAAGTAAGGTCGCTGACTTTTCCTTTGCCATTTGTCATTCTGTCAACAGTGGCATTATGCATAATTACCAGGACGCTGTCTCTGGTAGTACGCAAATCAATCTCTACGTAGTCAACGCCATTTTTTATTGCGTCTTTATAAGCGGCAAGCGTGTTTTCGGGGACTTCAACATGATCTCCCCGATGGGCAATAACAATAAATTTATGTTTCGCTTTCGGCACCTTAGCTTGCTGCGCATACATTTGAACATTGCAAATAATTAAGAGCAGGCAAGTGATAGTTCTTTTCATTTAAAAATCTTTCATTAAAGATTAAAGTTTGATAAATATTTTTTTTCTGTATAATATCCATGCAGGAATAAAATTGATTCCAACAAAAAGCAACGCATATAAAAGGCTTGCCAATCGTGGGTCAGCGCCCACATTGGTCAGTCCGTTTACAAACATTTCGTTCAACGAGGTTCCCCCAAATTTTGCTTCATAAAAAAATAATGCCCAAACATCGGCAAGAAAATAAACGGTGATAGCGTTTGCCCCAAAAATAATACCTGGCCTGGTGCCCCATATTCTTCCTTTCATATCAACCAAAAAATAGAATACACCAAATAACAAAGATGCAAAGCCCGATGTCACCAGCACAAAAGAACTGGTCCAGAGATTTTCATTTACAGGAAATGCCAATCCCCAGAAATAACCTGCAATGGACATGAAAACACCAGCCGTCATCAGGTAGTTGACTTTTTCGCCAGGAGGTTTATTGCTCAGCATCAGGTGGCCCGCAAGCATACCCGTTATACAACTAACTACGGAAGTAATATTTGTCAATATACTTTCCGGATCCCAGGTGCCGCGCCACATTCTACCTGGAAGAAATTTCGTATCGAACCATGCCACAATATTTACGCCCGGCTCAAGCATTACTTTTCCTACGCCCGGTGTGGGAATTAATGTAAGAGCCAGCCAATACAGCAGCAGTAAAATTGCGGCTATCCATGCCTGTTGCTTCCAGTTGGTGTTGAGATAAATTATTGCTGATATAAAAAATACAATGGCAATTCTTTGTAATGTACCGGTCCATCTGATATTATGAAAATCGAATTGCGGCATCAGGTTAAGGAACATGCCCACGGCATAAATCTTTATTGAACGAAAGAATATTTTTTTATACATGTCAGAGCGGGGCACTCCGGCTTCCAGTCTTTTTGAATAAGCAAGGGCTATCGATGCGCCAACGAAATAAAGAAAGTAAGGCGCTACCTGGTCAGTAAGTGACAAGCCATTCCAAACGGTGTGTCGCAGCGTAAAATAAACAGAGCCTTCACTGCCGGGATAGTTCACCACGATCATTGCAGCGATTGTAAAGCCTCTTAGTGCATCCAGTGAAATGAGGCGTTTGGTTTGATTGATCATTACAAGATTTTATGTTATAAATAAAACATCAGCTTTCTGCAAAACAGTTTCCTGTTATTTAATTTTCACTTCGACATTCATTGATGACTTTGGCTCTCCTGAATTCTCCGGGGCGCTTATTACTTGTAAGTATCTCGCCATCCAATAGGGCAACAGCCAGATATCACCGGCACTGTATTCGGCGCTTCCGTTTTCGTCGCCGCCGTCCAAACTGAAGCGGTTTGAATTGTGCCTGCTAACAGGCAATTCATCAGGCGGTAACACTTCTTTAATTGTTTGCCCTCGAAAATTTTGAGGTATGAATTCAATATCTTTTCTGTCGCTGTTTTTTACTTTCCAGGTAACAAAATCCATTGGATATTTTTGCAGGTACCACACTGCTGCATTCAAATCAAAATTCTTAACTCCGGTAATGGCAGTAAATATGTCCCATGCACCTTCTTTTTCGGGACGTTCAATTTGCCAGTGATCAAGGATAGCTGCTTTGAATTTATTTTTCAATGAATCGTTTAATGCATAACGGTAAAGCCCCCAATAGCCAAGGAAATACATCTCGTCATCTGAATGGTTCCATCCATCGGATAAATCCTTGCTTAACGCATCTGCATCTTCAGGCGCACGTTCAATGTTTTTCATCGGGCGCATCAGGTTATCCAAGTAGCCGTATTTATTCAGCAGTTCCAATGCTTTCTCTTTGTATATTTTTTTTCCGGTGAAATGATAGGCAGTTTGCAGCATCGAAATAATATTGGAGGAAGTTATCTTCCTGTCGCCTACCATCTTTGGCCTTGCATTCACATACTCAGGATTCCACCTTCCCCATGTGGTTGGTTTTCCATTCCAGTCCACCAAATACATTTCATGGTCTACAATATGTTGCATCAGCGCATCCATTAATTTGATGGCTTTATTTTTTATGTCGGGTACATCAATCAACTCAGCGATAGCGCCAAAAACAAACATGTGCCCAATGGCTTCATCGCTGCTGGTAGTAGATTTCCAATCCCATTCGGGGTCATCTGCATGGCGCCAAACTTCATCCGGCGATTGCACACCGGCATTGCCTGCATTTTCGGAATTCGATCCGGATTTATTTTTATTTCTTTTACGCACATCAGAAATTTCATATCCTCTTCTCTCAAAAGATCTTGAAGGAAATCCTTTGATTGAATTAACAGTGTACAAACGTTCCATTGCATCCAATGACTCTCTGCAATTTTGTAGCGCTTCCGGTGATTTGGTAGCAGCGTACCGAAATACTTCTGCTCCTAAATACATCGAAGTCCAAAGGCCATCATTATCCGAATCTTCCAACGAGCCTGTGGTTACATCTCCATTCTTCATTCCGGAAATAGTAGCATTAAATCCTAAGCGAATATGACGCTGTCGCACCTGTTTTTCGAAATACAGGCCTTTATCATATAAAGTCATTGGTTCAAAATGTATTTCACCCAAACCTTTATCAGTGAGGATTAATACAGAACCATTGCTGCCTTCAGCAATATCGTTTACGTTATTTGCAGGTATCCATCTACGTGAGGCATAATATTTATATTTCCCCTCGGCCTGTAGCATGAATGCGCCGTTCACTGAGCCAAACCAAAGATGATTCCCAATCTCTTTTACAACCGTAATATCCTTACACGGCAATTTGTTGTAAATGGTTCCAATTTGTTTCCCCGTAATGGTATTTATTTTTAGATAGCCATTGTGTGTGCCTGCAATCAATTCATTATTATTATTTGCCAAGGTGAAACAGGTTAAGCCATCACCGCTAAATTTTGTTTGAAGTGATTTGTCTTTTGCATCGAAAACTTTTATACTGTGTTCACTCAGCAGCCAAAACAAACTTCTCTTCTTATCAGACAAAATATCAATTACTTTATCGTCAGATTTTAATTCTGATAACAGTTTAGAATCCTTAATGTATTGTATGGTTGTGCCATCCGTTAGCAAAAAGGAAAAATCGTCGCCGGGGCAAAAGATAGTTACATCTGGCATTGTATGAAGGCTGTACAATTTCCCGGCCCACGCATTGCTTACTATTGCTTTATCACTTGCATATACAAATTGATTTTGGTAAAGCGTCATGTCTTTTAAATTCATATCAAGCATTGGCCGGTATGAAACATCCTGCACTAATTTGCCGGGATAAAGAAACTGTCCTCCAGATTTGGTTAAAAGTCCCTTGGATGACAACACCTGTACAACGCCGTTGCGATCGCAACGAACTTTTGAAAGAGAAATAGTGTCAGAATCTTTCGAACGATCTATTTCATATTTTATACTATAAGCCTGCAAAAATGCAGTGTCTTTATATTGCGGACGGGCGGGTAATTTATGCTGCTGAAGAGGAGAAGCGTTTACATGATTACAAAACAAGCTTAATAACAGGAGGAAAAGCAAATAGCGTTTATGCATTATCGTTGGTATTTATTAAAAAGAATATTATTGAATCATTTTAAGATATCTGCCCATCCAATATGGATACAGCCAGAAAACCGGTTCTCGTTCCGCAGACGGAGAGCCACTAACGGCCTCCCATGGATTTTTATCCCAGCGAACAGTTCCACGGATGCTTGCCGGGGGCAGTTCATTTACTTCAAGATCATCCATTACAGGTAAATGAACCAACTTTATATCTTCCCTCTTCGTATGGTCAATGTTCCAATCAACAAGATCAAGCGGTGTGTCAATAAGGAAATCAACTGATGCCTTCAGTTCCACTTTTTTATTTCGTGCATAGCAATATAAAAAGTTTATAAGCGGGTTCTGGTCATTCTTTCTTTGGGCCATCCAAATATCTATTTGGTGTTGATAAAACGAAAGCAGTTGTGGATCTTTCTCGCATTGGAGCAATATGGGATAGAGATAAGCCTGCATCGTAGCATCAAAATAAATGAACCATGCAGGATTCTGATTGGGTATGTTTGCCAAATTATCCAGGTAATGCTCTTTATTGATCAGGCGGAGATATTGCTGCTCATATTTTTGATCGTTAGTCATGTAATAGGCGAGCTTCATAAATGCAAGAAGTTCGAGAGAATTTTGGCTGCGATCGGGTGCCCATTCGGGATCATGATTAAGAGATTCCGGCGACCACACCGCCCAACGGGTATGCGTTCCATCAAAATCCATCATTACAAAATTGTGTGCAATCAAATGATCTGCGAGAGAAGCAACATGCTGCCGCACCAATATTTTTTCTTTTTCATCGGCAGCGAGTTGATAATAGAAATAATATCCCATCATGTGCCCACACCACTCATCGCTGCTTGCATCACCTTTCCACAACCATTTACCGTCTTCAGATTTATGCCATCGGATCTCAACAGGTTTGAACCGCGGTTCATTTACCAGTTCTTCCGCTTTTTCTCTTTCAGTAAATTTCCGGTTGCCATCATGCACTCTTTCCGCCCAATCAACCGGCACTATCGTCCGGGCAAAGTATCCGTCACCGTTAGTAACGTCCTGCAATTGTTTTAAAAAATGAAATGCTTTACTTGCTTTGTCTCTTGCGTCCGAACTTTTTGTTACTGCATATCGAAATGATTCCATTGCAAGGTAATTTCCCGTGTATTCGCCATCGTTATCATCATCTTCAGCTCTCCAATTGGTAGTATCCCCTGGATTTACAAGATGACACTGACCTGCTATCCATGGTTCACGGATATGCCTTCTCATCAGCACATCATAAAAATAATCCTGTTTAGTGGCGAGGGTCATCCGCTTTTTTTTAATTGCACTTACTCCTTGTTCAGTTGCAATCCAGGCATTGCCATCTTTATCAAAGGCTATGTCGTTGACGTGATCGTCCATCAACCATCGGCGGCTGAAGAGAAGTGAATGTTTGCCATCGGGGAAAAACCTCACAACGCCAATCTTTGTCCCTATCCACATGGCACCTTCCGGCGATTTTTTTACGCAAGTGACATAGATAGATGGGCAACCTTCCTGTGGCCGGATAACCTTTTGCCGACTTTCATCTTTAATAATGGAAACCCCACCCAGGCCGGCGGCCCATAGACTTCCTTTATTGTCTATTGCCAGCCCTTTAAGGCCCGCACTTAATAAGATATCCGTCTTATAAAAATATTTTGTTCCTTCTTTATTTGAATGGTAGAGGCCAACATCGCTGGCTACCCATATCCCTTCTTTATTATCAGAAATGGCGCTTCGCACCGAACGGGCGATGGGATAATTTTTTTTTATAAAATCGGTTCCATTGAAAAACCAGATACCTTTTGGCCCGAGTGCATACATGCCTTCCTTTGCAGCACAAATAACAGATACGGGCCCTTGTGGACCTGCTACCTGAACCGGCAAATTATTTCTATAAACAAAAATCCCTTTCCACGTTCCCATCCAAACTGTACCACGATCATCAATAGCTACGGCGTAAGTAGGCCCCTTGTCTGAATCTTCGAATGGGATTGCAACCCATTTCGTTTCCCTATCCTTCTTCATGAAAATGCCAGCCTCAGTGGCAATCCAGGCTGTCAAATTCTTATCTACGGCGATACTTCTTACATTATTTTCTGCAGGGTTAGTGCTTACAGGATATCCTTCATGATATTCCTGCCAAAATCCTTTATCTGCTATAAACCTCGGTTCACTATTAGATCCGGTTGACTGCTGGCTATTAGCGACATTCAACAGGCTTAGAAAAAGAAAAAAGACACTTATTTTTTTCATACAAATTTTTGCCGCGGCATAATTAAAAATTACGGTTAGGCATAAACGCTTTTTAAACAATGAAACTTTTTTTATTCGGCCGCACGTTGTATCAATTTTTGAATCGCATCTACTACTTGTAATTCACACCTGCCGCCCTGCTGCCTCGCTTTGGTTACAATGGTCAGCTTTTCTTTTAACCAATCTGCATCACCTTTTTCATGGTTGTGCAAATATTGAATTGCTTGCAAACCGGCCTCTGCTAACAGTGAAAGATTTTCAGATAGAGAAACTGCTTCCGAAAGCACGGGCGAATTGTTGAGCAGCAGTTTGAATTGCGCATCATTTTCTTTCCAAAGAATTAACTTATCAGAAATTTCTTTCTCCAGTCCGGGAGAAGGTTTACTCAAAAATGTATCAACCTCTTTGTTGAATATTCTTGGTACTGGCTGATCAGGACTGGCTATGTCGGCTAATTTTGTAAATGGAGAAAATACAGTGTACATAGTATCTCCTTCATTGCGCTCATATATCTTCAAAGGCTCGAGGACACTGACCAATATTTCAAGCGCTTTTGTGTCCCAACCATTCACGAGCTGTCGCATCAGCGGCCATTTATAGGTATTGTGCCGAAGGCCAAGCGATTCCAGTTGCAGACTCACGATATCCAGCCTGCGATACATATCATCAACATTATTCACAGTTTTTTGCGACCATAATCTTTCTGCAATGGCTGCAGTGCGTGGCCAAATCCTGGAGTCTACGGTTACGGGTGTTACCATCTCGCTCCACATAGTAGCTTCTCCACCCAACACCAGTTTCTCTTCACTTTCGGTTAAGGTTACACTATCCGGAATTGGATCATTTAGATAATGATAGGAAGCGGGCTGTATCAAATCAATATAGTAACCATAAGCGAGTATAGAAGGATGACCACTTTTTACAGAGCCATAAAAACTTTCATTGCCACGCCATGATTCTATTGCAACTTCTTTAGGTAATCCGGGTTGAAATATTTCGTCCCAACCTATCATTGTCTTACCGCAATTAGTGATGATGGGTAACAAGCGCTTGTTGAAATAAGTCTGTAAATCTGCGGTCGACTTCATACCATGCGCTTTCATAAAAGCCTTTATATGCGGAGTATTATTCCAGTCGTTACCGGTATTCTCGTCACCGCCAATATGAAAATATTGATCAGGAAAAAGAGATGACATTTCGCGCAAAAGCTTTTCCAAAAAAGGATATAGCTTTTCGTTTGTTGGGTCCATAACGGGATCGAATACCCCAAAATATCGTTGCAAATGATACTCTCTTTTTACACTCGCAAATTCAGGGTATGCAGTTAAAATTGCGGTAGTATGAGCAGGCACCACAAATTCCGGCACGACTCTTATACCACGTTGCGCTGCATATTTTACAATGTCTTTGATTTGTTCCTGGGTGTAGTAAAGACCGTCAGATGCTACTTCCTGAAGCCTCGGAAAGATCTTTGATTCCACCCTGAAACCCTGGTCATTACTAAGATGAAAATGCAGCACGTTCATCTTCACGGCTGCCATGCCATCCAAAGTTCTTTTCACTACATCAACAGGCATAAAGTGGAGCGCCACGTCAAGCAACAGACCGCGCCAGGCAAACCTTGGGCTATCATGAATGGAAACGCCGGGGAAATAATATCCATTAGCATCTGTGCTAACTAATTGCAGTAAAGTTTCCAGCGCATGAATTGCGCCTAAATCGGTAGGAGCAGTTACTACCACCTGGCTTGTTGCTGTCTCAATTGAATAACTTTCGTCTTCACCCAATTTCAATCTACCGGGGTGCCCTACCCGAAGAAGCAGTTGCGCTGCAGCACTGCTATCCTTTTGCGTCAAATAGCCCTGCTCGTCAAGAAAGACTCCCGTCTTATTGCTTACCCTTCTTACGAACCTGGTCGCTTCTGCATAAAGACGTGAGTTTGCTGAACCAATAATTGATACCCTGAATTGACCGGTAATCCTTACGCTATTTCCATTTGTCTTCAATTCTGCCGGCACTGGCATCAAATTATAAGTATTGTTTACCTGGGCAAAACAATTCAGAAAAAAAATCATTGACAGAAATACCAACCCACCTTTTTGAGCCATTGCGATATTTCGATGTTTTCTTACCAAGGCTTATTTGTTCCTTGCAATAACCAGAATTTTGACCACGAACTATTATTACCATCCGGTCCATTATAGGTTGATGGAG
>NZ_JBMQQG010000199.1:0-8271 GCF_057362405.1 Ginsengibacter sp. | reverse complement strand
TGATTTTTTAAAGCTAAAACTTGAGTAGTAAGAATAAAAATCTGCTTTTAAGAACAGATTAACCCTATCCTTCAATTCCCATTTGATCCCAAGACTTTTAATAGATTCGTCTATTTGCAACCGGGTAAGATATTTAATGCAAATTTGCAATAAGTGATATTTAAAATCAGCCAAAAGAATATTGAAAATAGTTGTAAATACCAGGCTACTTAGAAAGAATCATTTGGATGGAATTGGATGGGTAACTTATAATACCCTAAAATACATAACACAAAATCATCCCGAAATAGAATTTCATTTTCTATTTGATTCAGGTATAGACGAAGAATTTCTCTTTTCAAAAAATATTAAAGCTGTTAATCTTTTTCCACCGGCTAAACATGCATTGCTCAATATAATATGGTTTGAATACAGCGTCAGAAAGTATCTAAACAAGGTAAAGCCCGACCTTTTTTTTTCGCCTGACGGGATTTTATGTCTTGGTTGGAAAGGCAAACAGGTCGGAATTATACATGACATCAATTTTGTTCACATTCCCCAAGATCTAAAATGGACCAATAGAAAATACTACAATTATTTTTTCCCAAAATACGCTAAACGGGCCGATAGGATAATAACTATTTCGCAATACAGCAAAAAGGACATAATTGCAAATTTTAGAATCGATCAGAATAAAATAGACGTTATTCATTTAGGAATTAATTCATTTTTCAAACCTTCTTCCGGCGAAGAGATTGATAAAATTCGTAAGCGATATTCTGCCGGAAAAGAATATTTTCTTTTTGTCGGTACTTTGCACCCCAGGAAGAACATATTAAGACTACTCGAAGCTTTCGAATTATGTAAGAAAGAAAGCCACTCATCTACTAAACTTATTATTGCAGGAAAAGAGATGCATCGTACTAATGAGATGCATGAATTCAAAAATTCAATGGAATTCAAAGACGACGTTATATTTGTTGGCAGACTCAATGACGAGCAATTGCAGGACATTTATTCAGCAGCCTTAGCCCTCTGTTTTGTTCCATATTTCGAGGGATTTGGCCTGCCGCCTATTGAAGCGATGCAGTGTAATATCCCAGTCATTTGTTCTAATGTTACTTCAATGCCAGAAGTCGTGGGCGATGCCGCTTTATTAGTTGACCCTTTCAGTATTGATGAAATAAAGTCAGCTATGATTGCAATTCAAAAATCACCTGAGTTGCGTCACCAACTAGTTGAAAAAGGTAAATTGAGAAAGCAATTATTTTCATGGAAGAATACCGCCGATCAGATTTGGGAGAGTCTTTTCAAAGTCCTATAAAACATGCGCATCAGGTTTTTGTTTCCGCCTAATATAAAACACCAATGCCAAAATCATCGAAAGAAATACAATAATATTTGAAATGATGGTGATGGTTCTGCCCGTTGAAACCGATTTGGGTTCAAACCGGAATTCAATTTCATGATCGCCTGCGGGAACATACATGCCGCGTAACACATAGTCAGTTTTTACATAGTCTGCTTTTTTGCCATCAATAAATGCGTCCCATCCAAGCGGGTAATACACTTCACTTAACACTGCAAATTGCGGAGTAGTACTGTGAAAAGTGTAATCTATTTTATCATTAAGATTTTGTTTCAGTTTTATATAAGCCGAAGAATCAGGAACGGGAGGTTGTTTAATTTGCGATTGGTATCTTTTATCTACCACTGCCGTATCCTTAAGGTCAGTACTATCGAGAGCGTTCATTTCTTCGTTGGCATTGTCCACATATTTAATTCCTTTCGCCAGCCATGCATTTCCAAAAGCGCCCGGGTTTAGTTGAGCAACCGGTTTACCTGTCTGGGGATTTTGAATAATAAAATATTTTGTATTCAGCATATCAAATACCTGCATATTCCTTTTAGCAAGCTGATACATAATAATATCATTGTACAATCCAAGTTTTGCAGGATGATATCCACCCACTGAATTATGATGATAAGAAGTTGATGCGTCGTTGAATGGGTCTACTGTCGTATTGAAAACCCTGAAGTTCGCGTGATCCGGGTCTTTCATAATCTGGAGGTCCGCTTCGGTAGGCGTAAACGCAGATTCAAAATCGGTATCATCAACGAAATTATTCGAATTCAAATACCTTGTATCAACGCCTAACAGATCATATCCCGAAAGTACAATCAAAGACACGATAACGATTACGGGAGAAAATTTCTTTTTAACAAATAACCCAATTATCGCAAAGGCAAGCCCAATCAAAATGATAGATCTTAAAAGATCACCTCCCATCAGATCCTTTCTGTCAGTCTGCAAAGCGCTTATAAGTCCCCGGCTAACATCCTCTGCCTGCTGTTCCATTTGGGGCGTTGGCTGTTGTCCTTGCGGCACTTGTTGAAGCATGCTTTGTTTGAAGTTTTCTTTAAGGGTTTTATCACTTTTTCCACTAAAGGGAGCAGTAAAATAAAAACCGGCAAGCAATACCAATATGACACCGGTTATGATACCGGTAAGTTTTATTTTTTTCCATGCATCTGCATAATCAATTTTTTCAGAGACAAGTTTATCAACAGCTAAAACACCCAATAGAGGAAAGCATAGTTGCGGAATGACGAGCCCCATTGTAGGAGCCCGAAATTTATTGTAAAACGGCAGGTGATCGAAAAGGAAATAATTAAATGCCTGGAAGTTTGATCCCCATGCCAATAAAATTCCTAAAATTGTTACAGCTATAATCCACCATTTATGCCATGAGTTTACATAGACCAATCCAAAAATAAAAAGTAAACATATGATGGCTCCCAGGTAAACTGGTCCAGATGTTGTTGGCTGGTTACCCCAGTAAGAATAGGCATCGGCATACTGAAGCGCATTCTCTTCAGGCACGCCCATGCCGGAAAATTTCTCAACAAATTTTGAGGAGGTCGTGTATTCATTTCCGCCGTTGCTCCCCCCGTATAAACCCGGAACAATAAGGGTGAGTGACTCAGGAATACCAAGACTGTAATTGAATGCATAATCTTTATCAAGGCCCCCTTTTGTTTTGTTCTCAGTTTGTCCTGGCATGGTAAGTTCTGATCTGCCTCCACGCATACTTTCCTTGGCATATTCATAAGTTGGCATCATTGTTACCGCGTTACACGCTAGTCCCATAACTCCTGCAATCAAGGCAAGAGCCACACCTTTAAAAGCGACGGCTAATTGCTTCTCTTTATAGCTTTTTACGAGAAAAGCAACTGACATTACTGCGGCAATAAGTAAGGTATAATAAATCATCTGCAGATGATTTTGACCAATTAATACTGCTGCAAAAAAAGCGGTAATCGCAAAACCTGTCCAATATTTTTTTCGAAAAAGCAACACTAACCCTGCAAGGACAGCCGGCATATAACCTATCGAAAGCATTTGGGTATTATGGCCAACCGCTACTATTATTGGATCGAAGGTGGAATAGGAATATGCCAAACCGCCAAGAATTCCAACCCACGGACTTACACCCAGCACAATACATAAAAAATAGAAACAGATACAGGCAAGAAAGAAAAAACTGATAGGATTAGGTAAACCTAATTTCAGCACATTATCGAGATAGCCGACTTGCAATTTGGTACGCGAATCGAAAGCAATTTGGTACGCGGGCATGCCACTAAACATACTATTGGTCCATAAAGGATAATATCCATATTTGTCATGAAACTCCATTGATTGCTGGCTCATGCCCCGCCAACCTTGTATGTCGTGTTGCGATACCACCTTACCTTCCAGCGCGGGTTTGCAGTATATGACAGCAACTATTAAAAAAATCACAATAGCAATAATGTGGGGTAATATTTTTTTGAAATTGAAATTCTTCATGAATATTTTTTCTTTTAAAAAAGCAAAGTAAAAGTTTTATGGCAAAGGGTTCAAATAAAGTTTAAGACGCAGTGTTAAAAAAGGATTTTGTTTTGGGGCGCTCGTCTTTGACTCATTATTCAGCAACAGTTCCGGCCATCCGCTACAATCTTTTGCAGGAAAAGTTTTTGGAAAGTAAAGTTTCTCCGTGCAAAAGTATTTCCACTTCTGTCCGGCAGCCATTCATCATTAAATCTTTACTCATCTTTTATTATGCATTATCAATTGACGATTATCAATTATCATTTCCTATCTTAGTTTCTTACAAATCAATTTATGGCTTTAAGCAGAATATGGGCGGCTTTCATAATTGTGGCTGTATTGGCAGCAGTTTTTCAATGTGTGTTTGTTAAAGACAATACCGATATTTTTAACCGGATGGTTGTTGGTAAATCAGGTGATACGTCGTACACGAAAACAGTTGATAGTGCTTCTATGCCGGCCGCTATGTTGCAGGCTTTGCAAAATGGAAAAACGTATAACGATGGCCGTTATAAATATGCAAAAGCTGCCAATGGAAGTTATATCTCGTATAAAGAACAGAGTGGAGATGGCATTATCACAACCGCAAAAGCATCGGTTGATATTGCCATAAACCTTATTGGTATTATGGCGTTGTTCATGGGTTTTATGAGCATTGCTGAAAGGGCAGGTGGCATCAGGCTTTTATCGAAAATAATCGGCCCGTTCTTTTCAAAACTGTTTCCTGAATTACCCAAAAACCACCCGGCCATGGGCCACATGGTTATGAATTTTTCAGCAAATTTATTGGGTCTCGATAATGCCGCCACACCGTTTGGGATTAAAGCAATGGAAAGTTTACAGGAAATTAATCCCAATAAAGACACGGCTTCCAATGCACAGATTATGTTTCTCTGTTTACATGCCTCAGGACTCACGTTAATTCCCGTAAGTATCATCGCGATAAGAGCTTCACTCAACAGTACTAACCCGACCGAAATTTTTATTCCGTGTATGATCGCAACTTTTGCCGCTACCATGGCAGCCATGTTGATTGTGTCGTTCAAGCAAAAAATAAATATTTTTCAGCCGGTAATTTTGTTATGGGTATTGGGTATTTCGGCAGTTATCTCTCTCATGATTATCTATCTAAAAAGTTTGAGTTTTACAGGCGTTCAAACTTTTTCAGGCGTATTGAGTAACGGTATTATCCTCCTCATTTTTTTCCTAATTATTTTAGGAGCGCTTTATAAAAAGATTGATATTTTCAGCTCCTTTGTTGAAGGAGCAAAAGGTGGTTTTGAAGTGGCGATAAAAATAATTCCTTATTTGGTAGGGATGCTCGTTGCCATTAGCTTGTTACGTACCAGCGGTACTTTCGATGTAATTATAAGTGGAATGCGACACTTGTTTTCCGCATTAGGGACAGATACCCGGTTTGTTGATGGGTTACCCACAGCACTTATAAAACCATTGAGCGGAAGCGCGGCCCGGGGTATGATGATTGATGCCATGACGACTCACGGTCCCGATTCATTTGCTGCACGGTTATCCTCTATTTTACAGGGAACTTCCGATACTACTTTTTATATTATAGCTGTTTATTATGGCGCTGTCTCAATAAAGAATACACGTTATTCTATCGGCGCCATGTTGCTGGCAGACCTTGTGGGAATTGTGACTTCTATACTTTTGGCTTATTTCTTTTTTGGTAATGCGAGTTAAGAAATATTCTATCTCCTTTTCTTTGTTACTTTGTGTGTCTTGTGTCGTATTTTTTTCCGAACCAACGGTGCTTTTTGTGATAGCGTTGAATCAGCCGTTTCAGCGTTGTAGGTATTATATTTCCCAAAGGCGCCTCTTTCATCATCTACCATTACAGAAGATGGCTCAAATATTTCAGCCATCTTTTTAGACCTATAAATGTATGGATTGTATTTATTTCCCAAGACTATTATGGTTACAGAATCCTGTATCATTCTTATAAATACCGCATTGTTACCGTGCCACCATCCGTTATGATAAATAATTTTCCTTCCGTCAGGGTACACATTCATTCTCCATCCATATCCATAATTTCTTATTCCCGGCTTCTCGTTACTGTAAGGCGTATACGCTGCCTCCAGCATCTCCTTACTGAACATTTCATTCGTGTATAAACACTGGTCCCACTTTAAAAGGTCTTCTGGCGTGCTGTAAATGTTTTTATCGCCGAAACCAGTGTCTAAATAAGTAAGCTTTTCCTCCCGGCCCCTGTAGTACGAGGGCATTGCCCTGGCGCTGTCGGTGATGTTAAAAACATACGTGTCGTTCATGTGAAGCGGGGTAAAGAAAGTTGATTGCAGAAAATCCGCATAAGTCTGCCCTGAAGCCTTTTCTATAATCAATCCCAATAACGCATAATTGGTGTTACAATATTCAAATCTTGTTCCCGCTTTACTGTTAACCGGCGGCTTGAATTGGATAAGGTAGGAAAGCACATCTTCGTTGCTGCAATATTGCCTCGTGTTCCACCCCAGCTTTTCCATAAAATAAATGTAATTAGGCAAACCGCTGCGGTGGCTCAATAAAAATTTTACTTTAACATCATCGTAAGGAAAAGCCGGAAAGAATTTTTTAACATCATCATCAAGGCTCAGCTTACCCATTTCAGCCAATTTGAGGGTAGCCATGGCAGTGAATGTTTTGGAAACAGATGCAAGGTGAAACGGACTGTGAGGTGTGAGTGAATCCTTTTTCTTTAGGTTAAAATAACCATGATAGGCTTCAAAAATTACTTGTCCTTTTTTTGCAACAAGGATGCCGCCATTAAAACCTTTGTCTACTAAATTATGAATGTAATAATCCTGAATTTCACTGTGATACCGGTCAAATGCTGCTTTTGGCATATTACCCGGCTCAGGCGCAACATAGGCTGAGGAATCAACAGATGGTTTGGCAACTTTTTTTGCGGTGCCTTGCTGGCACGCTGTAACGGCTAGCAAAAATGATATTGGAATTAAAAAGATTCTTGGGGCTTTCATTGGAAAACTTTCAACGATTAACAGAGTATATTTGCAATATTACAATACAAAAATTATATGGCTGAAAAAAAGACAACCAGTTATCCTAAAGAAAAAATTAATATTTTATTTCTCGAAAACATAAGTAAAACGGCGGCAAAGAAGTTTTATGATGCAGGTTACAATTCTGTTAAACAAATTCCCGGAGCCTTAAGCGAAAAAGACCTCATAAAGGAAATAAAGAATGTGCATTTACTGGGCATCCGGTCAAAGTCTAAAATCACGCAGGAAGTGCTGAATAATGCTAACAAACTGCAGGCAATTGGCTGCTTTTGCATCGGCGTAAACCAGGTAGACCTGGCTGCGGCTACTAAAAAAGGCGTAACAGTTTTTAACGCACCTTATTCCAATACAAGGTCGGTAGCGGAGCTGGTGATTGCTTCTTCAATCATGCTAATAAGGAAGATCCCTGACAAAAATAAGGCCGCCCACGAGGGAAAATGGATTAAGGATTCATCCGGAAGTCATGAACTCCGGGGTAAAACGTTGGGTATTATCGGCTACGGAAACATTGGATCGCAGGTAAGCGTGTTGGCAGAAGCTTTGGGTATGAAAGTAATTTTTTACGATACCGAAACAAAAATGCCGCTGGGGAATGCGGAAGATAAATCATCGCTCAAAGAAGTACTGCGATTAGCTGACGTTATTACGCTGCACGTTCCGGATTTGCCTACCACCCGCAATATGATTAATAAAACCAATTTAAAATATTGCAACCCGACTGCGATGCTTATCAATTATGCCAGGGGGCAGGTGGTAGATATTCCTGCATTGAGAAATGCATTGGTTAATAAAGAACTTGGCGGAGCTGCAATCGACGTTTTCCCCGTTGAACCTGAAAAAACCGGCGACCCTTTTGTAACTCCGTTGCAGGGTTTAAGCAACGTGATTCTCACGCCACATATTGGCGGCTCAACCGAAGAGGCGCAGCATAATATCGGTGAAGATGTAAGCAGTAAGCTTTTTAATTTTTTGGAAAAGGGAATTACAACCGGCTCGCATACTACGCCGGGGTTAAGCCTTCCGCCGCAGGAAGGAACGCATCGCATTCTGCATGTTCACAAAAATGTTCCGGGCGTATTGTCAGAAATAAATACAACGCTTTCTGAAAACAAAATAAATATCCTGGGGCAATACTTAAAAACCAATGATGACATTGGATACGTAGTGTTGGATGTAAGCAAAAACATCTCAGGCAATGCCCTGGAATTACTCAAAAAAGTAAAGGAAACAATTAGGGTAAGATTATTGTATTAGCAGTTGGTATGGCGATAGTCGTCAAGAGTTAAATAATCAATATTTAATTTTCATTCAAATCCCACAAATCTTAACTGGAATGGTTCAAACTATTGTAATTATAGGCGGTGGCTTCGGCGG
>NZ_JBMQQG010000198.1:0-46295 GCF_057362405.1 Ginsengibacter sp. | reverse complement strand
TAGCGGCAAAGGATATGAAAGCGGCTGTTATGTAAAGCCATGCATTGCTGAAGTAATGAACGATATGGAAATAGTGCAGCATGAAACCTTTGCGCCCATACTCTACCTTATAAAATATAAAACCATTGAAGAAGCCATCGCTTTGCAGAACAATGTGCCGCAGGGGTTATCAAGTTCCATCTTTACATTAAACGTCCGCGAAGCGGAATTATTTCTTTCACAGGCGGGCAGCGATTGTGGAATTGCGAATGTAAACATAGGAACCTCCGGTGCAGAAATTGGTGGCGCTTTTGGTGGAGAAAAAGAAACCGGTGGCGGCAGAGAAAGTGGCAGCGATGCATGGAAAGCCTATATGCGCCGGCAAACCAACACTATTAATTATACGGATAAGCTTCCGCTGGCACAGGGGATAAAGTTTACGGTGTGAGATGTTGTAATAATTTCTGCCTGTTAGTTGTTATTTTTTTAAGATCTATCCTGACTTTTTAAGATAGCTGAAAAAAAGTTTTTTGGGCATGTTCCTTTTTAAAGCTGCATGTAAAAAAAGATTTTGCCCTATTGTAAATTTTTAAGATAAAAGTTAAAAAAGTTTTTGCTTTACTTATCTGGGTTCTATCGATTATGTCGAAACTTTTATTTATCACTTTTCTTATTGTTGAATACATCAGGCAAAAAAACTGACGTAATTATTCCTTAAAAAACTGTGGCTGTTGTTTTTCAGGGATAACTAAGTCATTGCTTAAAGAAGGAAACATCTTTTGCTTTTCTGCAAATGGTTTCCCGCTGGTATCAATAGATGTCCAGGTTTTACCTCACATTTTCTACTGAGGCGAAACGGGGATAACAAATAATTCGGAGAACGCATCCCTCTTTGTTTACCTCGCTCCTTCTGCAGACGCAGTTATGGATGGCAGGGGCCAGGAAGTAAAACCCGGCAAGAGCCGCAACTTTACTATGGAAAGTTTAGGGGATTTAAATGATACATTTCTATTGGTGCATAACCTCAGCAGTGTAAACGATGCGGGTTATATTTTGGAAATTGGAGACCGAGTTATTTTTTCATAGTTATTTTGAATTTTGACAGAGCAGGTGAAAGCCCGCTCTTTTTTGTGGCTGGCTATAGGAAAGAGCTTGTTCATCAGGTACATGTTTTATTATTTGCAAATAATCACCTATAAAATTATCTTAGGCATTCTTACGTTATATATATTTATGTAAGTATAAATAACTCCTGGCGGTTCTTTAAAGCAATAAGGAAAAAATAACTCATACCAAAACTACTATGTCATGAAATATCTATTTGTTTTTGTCTCCACTTTCGTGTATTCATTTGCCAACGCACAGGATTTAAAAAATACCGAGTGGATAAAAATTAAGGCCCAAAGAAAAGATGGAAGCAGGATTGTAGATCGAACTAACAGGGGCATTGGATGTCTGCATTACCTCTTCACCGCCGACACCGTTCATATGTCATCTGATATTCAATATGCGGCGCAGCAGAACTATTTTTTTGATGATGATAGTACCATCTCATTCGGTAATCTTGTCAATTACCATATCGATTCACTTAATGATGTGTTTCTCGGCGTTACAGAAATTCCCAAAACCCCATTGTCTGACGATAAAATAAACAATTATGTTTTTATTAATGCAGATTATATATATGATTACCTGGTTAAAACAAAACAGCTAACATTTACGACAGATTCGGTGATAGAATATAATGATTATTTCTTTCCTGCTTACGAGGGGGCACTAAATGCACTGTTTGTAAGCAAATTCGATTACCCGCAAGAAGATAAATCATTAAAGGGTTCTCTGATTATTTCAGGAAATGGGGTGGTACGAACTGCTTCAATTACGTCGCTAAAGAATTTTTCTGATAAGCAAATTAAAGAAGTTACCAATATTTTAAATTCGACCAGCGGCTTATGGATTATGCCTCCTTCTACCAAATTATTTCAGTTCAGATTAAATTTTTTTCTTGAAGTCACTCATATTTTTAGTGGCAGCTTTACAAGCTTTTCGTTTGCGACAAAAGATACCTTACCAAAATTAAAAGGCCTTACAAACGTTGAAAAAGATGAGTTAGCCGTCCATTTTAATAGTGGACGTAGATTGTTTAAAAATGGCAAGTTTGACAAAGCCGTTGCTCAATTTTTAACATGTATTAAAATTGATGAAACCGACCTGGACGCATATTATGATTTAGCATACAGTTACCAAAAACTGGGCAATATAGAGTTGGCTTGCGAAACATGGAAAAAATTAAAAGAGATGGGGCAAAGTGTAGGTGTCACGCTGTATGACACAAATTGTAAGTGATTGCATTATCTGTGCTACCCATTAAGCGATATTTTTTTCACTAAAAGAAATATGGTTATAGATAGCATATTATTGCAATGGCATTTAACTAATATTTCCCTTAAAGATTCGATAATAATACATAAGCGGTCTTATTAATCGAACTATTTTACAAATATTTGTGTTTCTAAAAGTTAAACACACCATATGATTTCAGGAATTAAACAATTCTTCTTCGGCATTATTTGCCTCGCTGCGCTGCCTTTTGTGGGTCTTGCGCAGGGGACCTCGGAAAAAACCAAGATCGTAGCGCCACACAACTGGCATGAACTGGACAGAAGCGAAACCGGTTTCTACGGTATCAGCCTTGATAAAGCATATAAATTTTTGCAAAACAGGAAACCTAAAACGGTTGTGGTTGCTGTAATTGACAGCGGCGTTGATACAACGCAGGAAGATTTGAAGTCGGTGTTATGGCACAATCCCGGTGAAATACCCGGTAATGGCATTGACGACGATCATAACGGTTACGTAGACGATGTATATGGCTGGAACTTTATCGGTGGTAAAGATGGAACTCCCGTGCATAAGGATTCATACGAAGCTGCCCGGGTATACTGGAAGCTGCATGAAAAATATGGCGACAGCATTCCGGATACAACCAGCATGATGCCGGCTCAACGAAAAGAAGTGGAAGAATATCTTAGGGCGAAGGAAAAAGTTTTAAACGGTGTTGATCCCAGGGAATTAGTTTTCATGAAAAGAATTCTACCGCCTTTGCAAAGGGGCGATTCAATTATTGCCAAAGATTTGGGTAAAGCGGAGTTTACCGGCAATGATTTAAAATCGTATACGCCAACTGACGCCGATGCCAGGACCGCAATGAGCATTTACCTGAATATTTGTAAACTAAATAGTGATTATGACATTTCTAATACTGATATTATTAATGACTTAAAAGGGCAAATTCTAAAAGGCGAGGAAGGCGAAACGCCACCGGAAGACTATCGTGGAGAAATTGTTAAGGACAATGAGAATGACATCAATGACCGCAATTATGGAAACAATGATGTAATGTCCGGAACTCCATCGCATGGTACCCATTGTTCAGGAATAATTGCAGCCGTAAGGAATAATGGCATAGGTATGGACGGCATTGCAAACGATGTTAAAATAATGATGGTGCGTGCGGTACCAGACGGCGATGAACATGATAAAGATATTGCCAATGCTATTCGTTACGCTGTCGACAATGGCGCCCAGGTTATCAGTATGAGTTTTGGTAAACCATTTTCTCCGGAAAAAACCTGGGTAGATGATGCCGTAAAATATGCACAAAGCAAAGATGTACTTTTGGTACATGCCGCAGGCAATGATCATGAGGATATTGATACTGCTGCCGATTACCCCAGTCCTGTTTTTGCAGATGGTTCAGGAAGGGCAAAGAATTTTATCACGGTAGGCGCCAGCGGCGATTCTACTAACGGTGGCTTCACTGCCAGTTTTAGTAATTATGGAAAAAATGAAGTTGATGTTTTTGCCCCCGGCGTAAATATCTATTCTACTTTACCCGGCGGAAATAAGTATGGTAATTATTCCGGAACCAGCATGGCATGTCCCGTGGTGGCAGGTGTTGCGGCCTTGATACGTGAATATTTTCCTGATCTTACCGCTGAACAAGTCAAATATGTAATTGATAAATCGGCTACGCCTATAACAGAAAAAGTTATTTTACCGGGCACACAAAAATCACCCGGCAACGACGGGGAGCCTACGATGGTGAACCTTTCTGATATAAGTATAAGCGGTGGCGAAGTAAATGCATATGAAGCAGTGAAACTGGCGGCTACTTTAAAGGGAGATAAAGACAAGGAATTAAAGTTGCCAAAATCGAAAGCAAGAAGAGAAAGAAACGATTAAAATATCCTAAAATAGCCTGAAACCTAACATGCCAATAAAATGCTGTTAGGTTTTTTTATTTTTTACATTTAATTTGTACATCAATTCACTTATTATGAATCGGCCTTCCCCAACAACGTATCCTGAGTATTTTCAGCGGTATATTAACCAGGTAAAAGAAGATGATTTAAAGCTTGCATTCAAAAATCAAATGCCTGCTGCGGAAATTTTCTTTCAATCGATTAGTGACGAATTCTCGATGAGAAAATATGCTGAAGGGAAATGGACTATTAGAGAAGTGCTGCAGCATGTGATAGACGCAGAAAGAGTTTTTTCGTACCGGGCTATGTGCTTTGCGAGAAAAGAACAGCACATCCTCCCCTCTTTTGATGAAAATAGTTATGCATTGAACTCAAATGCGAATTATCGTGATTGGAACGAGCTGATTGAAGAATTTGTTGTAACCCGCAAGTCGACAGAATATCTTTTCAATAGTTTTACTGATGAGGCATTACATACGGTTGGTAAAGCCAGCGATTATACCATAACGGTAGCGGCAGTGGGCTTTGTTACTGTCGGGCATGTAAGCCATCACATAAGAATTATACAGGAAAGATATATTGGCGTGTAGCGTAAGTGCTCTTCAAATAAATATAAGTGTGAAACTTTTTACTGCCGAACAAACTAAAAACTGGGATTCATTTACAATAAATAATGAACCGGTATCTTCTATAGATCTAATGGAGCGTGCAGCGAATGCCTGCGCCAGGTGGATCTTACAAAATTATAATAATGCTCCTGCGTTTAAAATCTTTTGTGGTAAGGGTAACAATGGTGGTGACGGGCTGGCGGTTGCGAGGTTGCTCATCGAACACAATTTCTCCGTTTCAGTTTACATAGTTGAAAGTAGTTCGGCAGGCTCTGATGATTTTAATATTAACCTGCAACGGCTAAAAGAAAAATCTTCGGCATTTCATTTCATAGAATCGGTTGAAGTGTTGCCCGAAATAAAAAAAGATGACATCATTATTGATGCTTTATTTGGAACAGGGCTTAATAAAAAACCTTCCGGCATTTTTAAAAAATTGATTCTTTATTTAAATAATTCGGGTTCCCAAATAATTTCCATCGACATGCCAAGCGGATTATACACCGATATATCTTCACATGGAAATGCGATTATTCGTTCGCGTTATACGCTTTCTTTTCAACAAAAGAAGTTGGCATTTTTGATGCCTGAAAATGAATCTTTTTGTGGTGAAGTGGTGATCCTGGACATTGGACTTTCCACTCAATATTATGAAGAAGAAAAAACTGTATATGAATTAATTGATAAGGGTGCGATTAAAAAGATTTACATGCCACGTAAGTCATTTGCCAATAAAGGCAATTACGGCTATGCGTGCCTGGTAGTTGGTAGTTATGGTATGATGGGTGCGGCAGTGTTAAGTGCCGGCGCTTGTCTTAGAAGCGGCGTCGGAAAACTTACCTGCTACATTTGTAAGGAAGGCTATACCATAATGCAAACGTCCATACCGGAAGCCATGTGTACTATGTTTGGCAACACCTTTATTAAAGACATTGACAATTTAAAAAATTTCGATGTAATTGGTATTGGCCCGGGAATTGGCAGGCATCTTTCTCATAAAGAGTTATTGCAAAAAGTTTTCAAAAATTCAAAAGGCCCGATAGTGATAGATGCCGATGCATTAAATGTGCTAAGCAATTATTCATCATTATATAAATCGATTCCTGAACATAGTATCATTACCCCTCACCCAAAAGAGTTTGAACGGTTGTTCGGAAAATCAGAAAACGATTTTGAACGAATAGAGCTCGCTTTAAAAAAGGCAAGAGATCTTAATATCTATATTGTCTTAAAAGGTCACTATACCTTAATTGCAACACCCGATGGAAAAGGATATTTTAATTCAACTGGTAATTCAGGGATGGCTACGGCAGGTTCCGGTGATGTACTTACTGGCATACTAACAGGTTTACTGGCGCAAAAATATTCTTCCCTTGATGCTTGCATGCTGGGTGTTTATCTTCATGGGCTTTCAGGAGACATCGCTGCCAGTAAGCTTTCAAAAGAAGCGATGATTGCAAGTGATATTATTGATCATTTGGGAGATGCGTTTATGCAAATAAGTCAATAGTTATTTAGCCGTTTTGAAATAATTGGCCATTTTAAATAAACAACGGTGATTTGCCTATCGACTTGCTGGCAATTAAAAATGTGCATCTATACGTACAATAAAATTTTCTTTGTAGTATAAAAATATTATTTTTGTGTTTTAAAATGATGGCCGTGGATAATAAGATTACTTTAAGTTTTGATGCATCGGTAATTAATAAAGCAAAAAAATATGCCGAAAAGAATAACATCAGTCTTTCACGCCTGATAGAATTTTTATTGAAAAAAGTTACTTCCAATAATTACAATTCATTAGAAGATTTTCCTATTTCAGATTGGGTGCAACAGGTTGCTGAAGGCGGGGCCATTTATCAAACAAAAGCAAGAAGAACCAGAAAAGCTGCTAAAGAAGAATACTTTAAATCAAGAAAATGAAAATATTTCTTGATGCTAATATTTTAGTTTCTGTTTTAAATAAAGAATATCCGCTTTTTACTTATACCTCCCGTATCGTAAGTCTTGCCGATAACAAAAAGTTTACTTTATTTACATCTCCCGTGTGCCTCGCTATCGCTTTTTATTTTGCAGAAAAAAAATATAAAAGCATTTCAGCAAAAAAAAGGATTAAGATTTTATGTGAACACATCCGCATTGCCCCTGCAAATACAACAACCGTGGTTAAGTCTTTAAATAATCCCGCCATTGAAGACTTTGAAGATGGGCTTGAATATTATGCCGCTGTTGAAAGTAAATGCGACTGTATTATTACAGAAGACATCGAAGATTTTTATTTTTCAAAAATAGAGGTGTTGAGAAGTGAAGATTTCTTTCAAAAACACTTGTTTTTCAGTTAGACAATCACGCCACTGCTGAATTAGCTTATTAATACATTTTACCCTATTTTTGCCACCCAAAAATTTAAGTAATAATTGATATGGAAAATTTGATTTACATAATTCCGGCGATGGGAATTGTTGGCTTGCTGTACACATTCATAAAATTTTCGTGGGTAAGTAAGCAGGATGCCGGCAATGAAAAAATGAGGGAAATCAGCCAGCACATTGCAGATGGTGCGATGGCTTTCCTCAAAGCTGAATATAAGATTCTAACTTATTTTGTCATTATTGCTGCATTATTATTGGGCATTATGGGATTCAGCAGTGCCAATAGTCACTGGAGTATTGCGCTGTCATTCGTTACCGGTGCCATCATGAGTGCGCTGGCGGGTTTTATCGGAATGAAGGTTGCTACTAAAGCGAATGTGCGAACGACGCAGGCAGCCCGCACAAGTCTTTCAAAAGCGCTTAAAGTTTCCTTTACGGGTGGAAGCGTCATGGGACTCGGAGTAGCAGGTCTGGCAGTGTTAGGATTAGGTGGTCTCTTTATTATATTAAAGGCAATTTTTGCTTCGGGTGCCAGTGTTGATAGCGTAGAAATGGAACGCACCATAGAAATTCTAACAGGCTTCAGCCTTGGCGCTGAAAGTATTGCTTTGTTTGCTCGCGTTGGCGGTGGTATTTATACAAAAGCCGCAGATGTTGGTGCTGACCTTGTAGGAAAAGTGGAAGCTGGCATTCCCGAAGATGATCCACGCAACCCTGCAACCATAGCGGATAATGTGGGTGACAACGTTGGTGATGTTGCGGGCATGGGCGCTGATCTCTTTGGTTCTTACGTTGCAACAGTTCTTGCCACAATGGTATTGGGTAGAGAGACAAGTTCTGCTGACAGTTTCGGTGGAATGGCTCCTATTCTATTGCCAATGCTCATTGCTTCAATGGGTATTTTATTTTCAATAGTAGGAACATTCTTTGTAAAAATTTCTGACAGTGCTGGCCTGAATACGGCGGTAGTTCAAAAAGCGCTTAACCTTGGTAACTGGGGTTCTATTATTCTAAGTGCTATTGCTTCTTATTTTTTAGTGATGTGGCTGATGCCTGATAATGATATGGTTTTAAGAAATTATCATTTTACAAAATATGGCGTTTATGGAGCCATATTCGTTGGTTTGGTTGTTGGCACGTTAATGAGTCTTATAACGGAATATTATACAGCTATAGGTAAACGTCCTGTCATGAGTATCGTACGGCAGTCATCTACGGGCCATGCAACAAATATAATTGGGGGGCTTGCGGTAGGTATGGAAAGTACATTGCTACCAATTTTGGTATTGGCTTCAGGAATTTACATGTCTTACTGGTGTGCTGGTTTATACGGCGTTGCAATCGCTGCTGCGGGCATGATGTCAACTACAGCAATGCAATTAGCAATCGATGCATTTGGACCTATTGCGGATAATGCTGGCGGGATTGCCGAAATGTGTGAGCTTCCAAAAGAGGTAAGGGAAAAAACAGATATACTCGATGCGGTTGGAAATACAACTGCTGCAACAGGCAAAGGCTTTGCAATTGCATCAGCAGCTTTAACTGCGCTGGCTCTGTTTGCGGCTTTTGTCGGCATTGCAAAAATTGACGGAATCGATATTTATCGTGCTGATGTATTAGCAGGTTTATTTGTTGGTGCCATGATTCCATTTATATTTTCATCATTGGCAATACGTGCGGTTGGCCAGGCAGCTATGGCGATGGTTGAAGAAGTGCGTCGCCAGTTTAGAACAATACCCGGCATTATGGAAGGAACGGGGAAACCTGAGTATGAAAAATGTGTTGCCATTTCAACCGATGCTTCTATTAAAAAAATGATGTTGCCTGGTGCCATTGCATTGATATCTCCTCTTATCGTCGGATTTATTTTCGGGCCACAGGTATTGGGTGGTTTTCTTGCGGGAGCAACCGTGAGCGGTGTATTAATGGGAATGTTTCAGAACAATGCAGGCGGTGCATGGGATAATGCCAAGAAATCTTTTGAGAAAGGCGCTGTTATAAACAATGAGACTTTTTACAAAGGTTCTGAACCGCACAAAGCTTCTGTAACCGGTGATACGGTTGGCGATCCTTTTAAAGATACATCCGGGCCAAGCATGAATATCTTAATAAAGCTGATGAGTATTATTTCTTTGGTTATTGCTCCTACCCTTGCAAGAATACATCACGATAGCATTGAAAAAGACAGGCAGCTTAAGATGGAAAATCTCCGGTTATTAGAAGAAAAAGAAAGCGGACTGAATTTAATGAAGAAGCAAAATACGGTTGTCCTGTCCGGCACGCATTTTATAACTGCTAAAAAAGAAGCGCTCATAAAGCGATAATCTAATTAGAATTAATCACCTTTTACCAAAAATATTTGATAACCAGGAGTGCATATATTCCTGGTTTTTTTGTGCAATAAAGTTTCTTACCTTATTTATACTGACTACTTTTGTCCAGGCAAATTAATAATTCAGTTTAATTTAGAAATAATGAATCACAACTATCACATATCCGTAGACGAAGCACATAAACTATTGACCAAAGAAAACAACAAGTTTGTAGAAGTAATGGAAGACGGTAAAATGACGGTGGAATATTATGCCCCGAAGATATCAGATGAACAACAGCCACACAATAAAAATGAATTGTATGTGATAGCTTCCGGTAACTCCGGTTTTTACAGGAATGGAGAAATGATAGATTGCAGCCAGGGCGATGTAATTTTTGTTCCCGCCCATATGGAACACCGGTTCGTTAATTTCTCTGATGATTTTGCAACGTGGGTTGTTTTTTACGGAGATGAAATCTATTGATCATTCTGCTTCGAAACTATAAAGCTTCATCGATCAACATTTTCATCAACTCCGCTACGCCTTCTGTAGCTGATTTTTCTATCACGTGAAAATTATGATGCGGCCGGATGTATGGAGGATTCGTATCAATAATATATTTGGGCACATCACCTGGTAAATAATCAATTAAGCCTGCAGCGGGATATACTTGCAACGATGTACCTGCTAAGACAAAAATATCAGCATCAGAAATGGTAATAGCCGCTTTTTCAATCATCGGCACCTGTTCATTAAACCATACAACATGCGGCCTGAACTGCGTTCCATCGGGTGCCATATCGCCTAAATTAATATCATTTCTTATCTCATAAAAAGTATTGGTATTTCTTTCGCCACGCATTTTGAATATCTCTCCGTGCAAATGCAATACACTCTTTGAACCGGCACGCTCATGTAAATCATCAATATTTTGCGTGATAACCGTTACATTAAAATGTTGTTGTAAATCTGCAATCCCTTTGTGAGCAGCATTGGGTAGAGCTGCGGCTACTTCCCTCCTGCGCATGTTATAAAAATCGAGAACCAACCCTGGATTCTTTTTATAACCTTCGGGAGTAGCAACTTCATAAACATTGTATCCCATCCAAAGGCCGTCACTATCGCGGAAAGTTTTCAAACCGCTTTCTGCACTAATGCCGGCGCCAGTGAGAACAACAAGATTTTTCATTCCACAAAATTACTGTTTCTGATTCTCCGGACTAATTCTGTATAATTTAAAATATGTCACTTCTCACCAGCCAATTCCATAATTACTTTCCACTCTTTTTCGGTAACAGGTTGAACAGATAATCTTCCCAAACGAACGAGCGCCATATCCTGCAAGCGTTTATCATTTTTCACCGTTAGTAGACTCACAGGCTTTTTTAATTTTTTGAGGGGTTTCAAATCAACCGCAACCCATTCATCTTTTGTTGTAGGATCCTGGTAGGCTTCTTTATCAACCTTTGCGATAGCAACAATTTCCATCCCTTCATTACTATGATAATATAAAACTTCATCACCTTTCTTCATCGCTCTTAAATGAATTCTTGCGGCATAATTTCTCACGCCATCCCATGTTGTTTTTTTGTCTTTTACTAATTGCTCCCAGCTATAAACGGAAGGCTCTGATTTTACAAGCCAGTAATTCATAAAACGTATTTAAATATTTCAAGAAAGATAAAGAGATTATTGCAAAAAAATTTCAATTAAAATTTTGCGGATTGTTATCATCGAATCCATATTGAATTAAAAAACTTTTTGTTAATAAAAACCAGCGGGAAAGCTTTCTCGTAATTCTAATGTATAAAAAATTATATGTTCCGTTTATTAGTCTTTTTAAAAGTTTAATTCACTGAACTGATTTATTAATCTAAAAACCATTAAAAAAATGAAACGTAAAAAAATTCTTTTCGCCGCGATTGCCGCACTGGCGCTGGTGACAGGTGGTATCATTTATGCTGCCGACCACATTGATGCTCCGTCAGTAACCAATCAAACTACAGACATTACCGACTTGTATGCATTCCAGGGTGCCAATACAAACGATATTGTTCTTGTAGCAAACACGCAGGGCCTTCTAACTCCTGCCACTACCGGGGCCGCTAAATTTGATGAGAACACGCTCATTCAATTTAGCATTGACAACAACAACGACAACATTGAAGACCTGGTGGTTCAATGTAAGTACAATGCTGCCTCAAATACTATGAAGGTGTATGGTCCTATTAAACCAACCGCGAATGGAACAATGAGTAAGTTGGAAGGAAATGTAACCGCATCTGTTGGCGTTACTCCTTATGGCGCTTCAACGCCCATTGTTGCAACAAAAGGTGGCATCTCTGTTTTTGCCGGACCAAGAGATGATCCTTTTTTCTTTGATCTTGATCAGTACCATGCAATTTTAGCAGGAACTGCAACCAGCTTTAATAACCCCGGTAAAGATGCTTTTGCCGGAACCAATGTGATGAGTGTAGTTGTAGAACTTCCAAAATCAATGTTAGGTGGATCAGGAAAAATAAATGTTTGGTTAACTACAAGAAAGAAAGTATAAAATATCTTAACCAACTTATTAATTACAAACAAAAAAATTATTAAAGATGAAAACAACAATAAAATTACTAACGCTCCTTATTTCGGGAAGCATGTTCTTTGCGGCATGTAAAGATAAAAATCCTGGCGGCGGCAATACCATCGTTTATTATCAACAGGCAGATCAAATGGGAAGACCTGCCGTAAATACAGTATTCAATGCAACGGCAGATAAAGACGCCTTTAATACTACGGTACCTTCTGCGATGGGAACCATTTATCAACCTAAATTTATGACTACTCTAATGGCTTTAAACCCGGCCTATACCATGAATGCATTGGGTCTTGATGCCCCAACATTTACAGGTTTACTGGCAACAGATGTTTTAAATGTTTCAACAACTGGCAAAACAACGTTTTTCGACGGCACTAATGTTTTAACAGGGAGAGCCTTAGACGATGATGTAATTGACACTGAATTGTTATTGATTTTTGGCGGAACAAAAGGAACAGATAACCCTGGTTTAACGAGCGATCATGTCAATGCCAACGATGTTGCATTTTCAACTACATTTCCTTATTTAGCACAACCTCATTAATAAAAATTCTTTTTGAAAACTCAACCGGGAATTTATTCCCGGTTTTTTTTTACTTAAATATTGAAATACAAAACTGTGCCTTGGGTAAATTCGTATGTTGTATGAATGAGTTTAATTTTATACGCCTTAAACAAATAAGTATCTCCTTCAGAATAATAAAAAATGAGATCCGCAATTGCATATTACATGATGATACTTTACGCGACCGTAATGTTTAAGCCATTAATACCAATTGTAAAAGATAAGCTGTCTCACACTTTTGCGGAAGCAATTCACATTGCAACAGTACACGCTATTTATGGAGCTGATCATCTTCAGAAAGAGGTTGACCAAACGAGCTCTGATACTGCAAACGGCAAACATCAAAACAGCAATAATGAAGACCAGGCGCAGGTACATGTTTCAACGAGTGAATCGAAATTTCATTTCTGGAATTCACTGATTCGAAAAAATTATGTTACCGGCAGCCAAACAGAAACTATTCCCGGTTTTATTTGCAAACACTTCCCTCCTCCTAAATTTTCCTGACTAAATATTAAAGTTTACCTCGTCAATAACTATCTAAAACAGTTTATGCCAGCGGCACTGTTCTTATTGACGTCGTGTATGCTGAACATTTATTTTATCAGTTAAAATTTACCCGTGAATAAGATTCCATTTTATATATTCATCGTTTTATTTTCACTCGCCGCTAAAGCGCAGGTGAATATAAGTGGAAATATCATTGATGATAAAACGAAACTTCCCGTAGAAGGAGCAACAATAACCTTAGAACCATCTAATATAATTACCATAAGTAACACAAGCGGCAGATTCTATTTTAAAGGAGTCTATGATACGAGCTCTTTCTTAATCGTTAATAATATTGGCTACGCAACCCAACGGTTTCCAGTCGTTGGTTTATTAAAAAGCAGAACACTTGCCATTTCTCAACGGCAGATTGAGTTACAGAATATAGTTATTACTTCGAACGCAGGTAGTATTTATAAACCTATCAGCAGAACAGATATTGAGATGCGTGGTGTGAATAATTCGCAGGAAGTGTTACGTATTATTCCCGGTATTGTAATAAGTCAACACCAGGGAGGCGGGAAGGCGGAACAAATTTTTCTTCGTGGCTTTGATGCAGATCATGGAACGGATTTCAGGGAAGATGTTGATGGATTACCAATCAATATGGTTTCTCATGCGCACGGACAAGGCTTTGCAGACAGTCATTTTATTATTCCCGAAACAATTGAAAGCGTTGATTTTAAGAAAGGCTCATATGCCGCGAACAAAGGAGATTTTGCAACAACCGGTTTTGTTGATTACAATTTAAAAAACACGCTCGATAGAAATGTTGTAAAGTTAGAGGGAGGAATGTTCAATACATTTCGCGGCCTGGGTATGTTTAATTTATTGCCTGAAACAGCGAGAGAGAAACAACAATCATGGTATGTTGCTTCAGAGTATAGATATGCAGATGCCTATTTTGATAACCCGCAACATTTTAATCGTTTTAATCTCTTTACAAAATATGTAGGACGAATATCAGAAAAAAGTACACTCACACTTTCCGCAACAACCTTCTGGAGCAAGTGGGATGCGTCTGGACAAATACCAGATCGTGCTGTAAAAGAAGGCCTGATAAGTTTTTATGGTGCACTGGATCCTCGCGAAGGGGGATTAACCTACAGAACAAATGTAAATGCGCAGTTGGTTACGTCGCTGGGTAATGGTGATGTTATAAAAAATCAGTTGTATTATTCCAACTATCATTTTGATCTTCATACCAATTTTACTTTTTATTTAGTTGATACAGTAAATGGTGATGAAATACGGCAGAGGGAAGGAAGAGATTTGTTGGGCTATAACGGAAGTTATCATCATGCGGGTTACTTTGGCGTTATTGGCGTCAATACTAATGCCGGAATAAATATTCGTGCCGACCTTACGAACAATTCCGAACTTTCGCATACGGTGGACCGTTATACCCTTCTGAATCGCATCAAACTGGGTAATGTTTCAGAATTAAGTATCTCCCCTTATGTAAGCGAAACATTTATGTTTAACAGGTATTTTAGCATGAATGCAGGTTTGCGCCTGGAGCAATTTTACCATAAATACAATAATAAACTTGCAAGTGACAGCACTTTACCGGGAACGGGAATTTACAAAGCCAATGCAAATACTGTAAGTCCTAAACTAAATTTCTATTATCACGTAAATGACAAAACTCAGTTCTATCTAACTACGGGCAAAGGTTTCCATTCCAACGATACAAGAGCCGTGGTTGTGGAAAATGGTTACGATGTATTACCCTCCTCATACGAAGCTGACCTGGGAACTGTATTTAAACCCGCCGGAAAAATATTGATCAATGCTGCTGTTTGGTATATCTACCTCCAACAGGAATTTGTATATGGCGGTGATGGTGGCGATGTTGAATTCAGTGGAAGAACAAAACGTCTTGGTTTCGATTTTTCAGGCAGATATCAACCTATAAAATCTTTATATTTTGATGTTGATTTAAATTATGCTCACGGGCGTTCTATCGGTGGCCCTAAAGGGCAAAATTATATTCCATTGGCGCCAATTTGGACAAGTACGGGAGGTATTACCTATATAAATAAATATGGATTGAACGGAAGTTTTCGTTACCGTTATATTGGGGACCGGCCAGCTAATGAAGACTACAGTTTGGTTGCAACAGGCTATTTTATAACGGATGCTGTTCTCAATTATGCGCAGCCGAAATACGAAATCGGATTGATAATAAATAATGTTTTAAATACTAAATGGAAAGAAACCCAATTCGACACCATAACCCGTTTAAAAAATGAACCTGCCCCGGTTGATGAAATATGTTTTACGCCAGGGACGAGGGTCTCAGCGAAGCTAAGTTTTTCGATTTTTTTCTGACAATAGTTAAAATAACAAAAAATGCAAGAAAGCATCCTGAATAAAAAAAGATATTATTCAAAAATAGCCGGTTTCATCATATTGAGTTTGATAATCAGTAACTCACTCTTTGCTCATACTGTTGTTGGGGAACTCGAAAAAATGTCTGGAAAAGATGCTGCCCTGCTTTATCTCGAATTGGGTTATACGCATATTCTTCCCCTTGGGCTCGATCATATATTATTTGTATTGAGTCTTTATTTATTAAGTCCAAAATTAAAGCCTGTATTATGGCAGGCAACTGCGTTTACTGTAGCACACTCCGTTACGTTAGGTCTCTCCATGTATCATGTAATTAAGCCACCGGCCAATATTGTGGAGCCGGTAATTGCCATTTCAATTATGTATGTTGCCCTTGAAAATATCTTTTCACCCAAATTAAAAAAGTCCAGGATTGGGGTAGTGTTTTTATTTGGGCTGATACACGGGATGGGTTTTGCAAGCGCACTTGGGCAACTGGGACTTCCCGAGAAATCTTATCTTACGTCCATCTTAATGTTTAACCTTGGTGTTGAACTCGGGCAGATGACCGTTATTATTTCAGCATATTTACTTTTTGGAAAATGGTTTGGAAATAAACCGTGGTACCGGAAAGGGATTGTAATTCCCTTATCTGCTATAATTGCTGCCATTGCCTGTTTCTGGACTATTCAAAGAATATTTTTTAAGTAACTCTAATGCTGCATAATTCTTGTAATACCTAAATAAAACAATAGATGACCTTGCCTTCTGCCGGAATCTATTTACTCAATGATAGAATGTTTCACTTCAAAATATATTTCAGGCCATATACTTATTTCTTTAACTCGTAAAGTCCAAATCGCACAAGTTCGCTCAATTGTCTTTATACTTTCCCGCAAATATCACGTGGAATATTTAGCCAGAACCGAAGGTTGAAAAAGATTTGTATCAAGTCTGCCATGCGGTCGGACGCGGGCTATCGAATTTCTATCGAGATACAAAATATTATTTCAAACTAAGATTGAGCATTATTGTAAACATATGGAATTTTGCCAGGTCAATACGCTTTCAATGCCGGTTAAGAAAGCAATGGCGTGTACGGTTAACTGTTATTACTTGAATTATTTGAAGAATCAGATACCGCCCGTTTGATAAAATCAGGAGTGAAAAAGTGTGCTATAATCTTTTATTGAGAAGATAAATTTAGCTGCACTTGCATCAGCAATTAACGAAAGACTATTGATTTAAATTCTCTTCAAGATCTTTCATCATTGAAGGACTTAAATCGTATTTATTTTTTTCAGCAACTTTAAAAAATTCGTTGGCATTATATCCCTTACCAAGACCCTTCATAAATTTACCCATCCAATATAATTCAATACCTTCAAGGGGCTTGCCGGATACGTGTGCTTCATAAACTTTATAAGCCTCATCTTTTTTATTGTTGAAATAAAGACACCAAACATACCACGCATAAGTTTGCGGAGTTTGCCTGTTGGCTATTTCATTTTCTGCAACTGCTTCAGCTTTTGCGGGATTATTTAATGTGCCTGTATATAATTCTACCAGGTATTTATTATACATAGTTCCATAGAGCAGATTGCTTGTAATGTCAACAAATTGTTGTGCATATTTTTTCATAGATGCAGAATCATTTTTTAATTCAGCAGTTTGTGAAAGTTTTAAGATTGGATCGGGCGCTTGAGTTTCACCGGCTACAAAATGAAATATTTTGTTTGCCAGTGAATCATTTTTATCATGCACTAATGCAATCCAACCGATACCCATAATGCTATGTAAATCGCTTGAATAGGCTGCAATCGATTTTTTATAAAGGTTATAGGCTTCTTCAATTTGTCCATCATGGATGTATAAATCAGCGGCATTAGATAAAGCTGCCGCAATTAGCGTTGGATTATTTCCTGCAAGTGACGCTGCGTTTAGCATTGCGTGTATGGCAGAATCGAGATTGCCTTTATAATGCTCAAGTTTTGATGTTCTGAATTGGTAACCATAATCTTTCGGATCGCGAATACGGTTTAAATTTTCTATCGCCAGCGGATATCTGCCCAACTCAAAATTCACATCAAAAGAATAAGCCCCATCGTCGTATTTTTTTATTCCGAGTTCTTTTGCTTTAGTTAAGAAAGTGTCGGCTTCATTAAACTTGTGTTGCGAAATAGAACGCGGAATTAAAGAGGTATAAGGAGCCGCTTCTTTATAATTGTAGGTTTTAGCAATAACTTTCAAAATACTGTCGGACGCTTTTAAATCCTGGATATTTCCCTTCAACCCAAACCTTGCAGCAAGTACCGATGAATATTTCAATTCGTTACTGTAGCCCGGGTGTGTCGAATCAATCCTGCTCCACCAGAATTTGATATCCGCTGCGTTTGTGGCCACAGCCGGCTCCGTATAATTGTCGATCAGGCTATCGATATAAGTAGCGTCGACTATAATCTTTTTATCATGATTACATGAAGAAAAAATGGTAAGAATTGCGAGAAGGGAAAAGAGTTTTTTCAAAATTTAAAGTTTTAGTTACTTACGAATTTTACGCTTTCGCAGTTCATAAATAAAAAAACTTTTACCAATTAGAGCGTTCAGATCATTTTTGCTGCCGGAATAACTATTCCCAGCCACTAGCCAACACATCAGCTATATGCATCGTCTTTAGTGGAAGTTCTTTTTTATTGATGTAGCCATCGAGATGCATAAGGCAACTGAGATCTGTTGCGATAATATAATCGGCGCCGGAGGCCATGGCGTTATTTACTTTTTGGTCGGCCATTGCAATAGATATTGATTCAAACTTAACAGCGAATGAACCGCCAAAACCACAGCAGGTTTCATTATCAGCCATTTCAATTAATTCAAGGCCTTTCACTTTGCCAAGTAATTTTCTCGGCCCTTCTTTTATTTTGCATTCGCGCAATGCTGCGCAACTATCATGGTAAGTAACTTTTGCATCCAAGACAGCGCCGTAATTATCAATTTTTATTACTTCAGTAAGAAATTCGGTGAACTCGTATATTCTGCCTGAAATATCCTTTACGTTGTTGTGAAGCGAAGAATTTGCAAATAGCGTTTGATAATAATTTCTTACAAAACCAACGCATGATGCAGAAGGGGCCACTATATAGTCGGTTCCTTCGAAGTCTTTTATAAACTTAGATGCAACCTGTTTAGCATCTTCCCAAAAACCTGCATTGAAAGCAGGCTGGCCACAGCACGTTTGATTGGTATTATATTCCACATCGCAACATGCCTTTTCCAAAACTTTTACCATATTGAAAGCAGTTTGCGGATACAATTGATCAACAAAGCAAGGTATAAATAACTGGACTTTCATTTAAAATAATTTCATCATTACATTTAAAAATTGTGGAGGAGTTATTGCAAATATTTATTTAAACCGATGTGATTTTACGAATACTTTAGCGCCATCATCTTTAACGCAGTTATAGCTGCTTCTTCCCCTTTATTCCCGTGTGCTCCGCCAGTGCGTTCATCGGCTTGTTGTTGATTGTCTACCGTTAGAACGCCGAAAATAGTAGGCACCGGCAAGATTAAATTAAGATGTACTACGCCATCTGTAACGGCTTTGCATACATATTCAAAATGCGGCGTGCCTCCACGCAGTACACAACCTAAGGCAATAAAAGCCTGCGGTTTTTCAAATTTATTCTGGTAAGTATCCCAAAAATGTTTTACGGCAAAAGGTATTTCAAATGCACCTGGTACGGTAATAATTTTATAATTATTCATGCCGTATTGCTGAAGAATTTTAGTGCAACCTTGCAGTAACTTGCTCACGATTTCGGCATTCCATTCAGTCTGCACAATAACAATACAGGCATCCTTTGAAAGGATGCCTGCGTTGAAATTATATAAATTTTCGTTTACGGATGCCATCAAATAATCAATAAAAAGTTATTCTGAAAATTCGCCAAGCCTCGCAAGATACCTGTCAACTTCTGAAGCTTTATCCGATAAAGGATATTCTTCTTTTATTTTTTTGAACAACTCAACAGCGTCTTTCGTTTTGCCGGTAGATTCCGCAAAAAGTGCCGCCCTGAAAAGAAACTCAGATGAAGTAAATTCATCCTTGTCATCTACGTTTGCCGCTTTCTTATAATACTCCAGCGCATCATCGTTTTTATTTAATTCGGCGCTTGCGTCTCCTATCATTCCGTAAGCCCTGCTTTCTATTTGGGTGGCGCCATTGGCATCAAAATCTTTAAGAAATTTTATGGCCTTAGCATATTGGTGAAGATGCAGGTAACAAGCACCGGCATAATATTCGCAAAGATTAGCAGCAGCAGTGCCATTATATTTATTGATAATTCTTAATGCGCCATCGTTTCTTCCATCGCCGTTAAGAACCTTGGCAGCCATCAATGCTTTTGCAGAATCTGAACCCTGGGCATTACTGAAATCTGAAAAATATTTTTGCGTCATGAAAACCGCGTCATTCGCTTTGTCTTCTTTCGGAAGTTTAAACATGTATTTGTAAACGAGCCATCCGGCAAGTACAACAATTACGGCAGTTCCTATATAGATTAACGGCTTATTGTAGTTTAACCAAAATCCCCGAGCTCTTTGTATCGGATCTATTTCTATTTGTTGTGTTGCCTTAGCAGCCATCTTATGTTTTTAATTTTCTTTACTAATTATTAAAATATTGTTTATGCACTTTTATCAATCCATAATGTATGGGTAATCGTCTTCTGCATATATATCTTTATACATTTCATCATCATCAGGGAACGGACTTTCATCAGCAAACTTTACTGATTCTTCAACTTCTGCTTTTACTCTTTCATTAATTGCTTCAATCTCTTCGTCACTAACTCCAAAATCATTTTTTAATTTGGACAAAGAGGTTTCAACCGGATCCTGCAATTTGTATTCTTCCATTTCTTCTTTACTGCGATACTTTGCCGGATCACTCATACTGTGACCTTTATAGCGATAAGTTTTCACTTCCAGTAAGGTGGGTCCACCGTTATCTCTCGCTCTTTTTACGGCCCGTTCTACTGCCTCATGTACCGTTTCGGGATTCATTCCATCTACTCTATCGCCCGGCATGTCATACGCATCAGCCAGTTTGTAAATATCCAACACGTTAGAGGTTCGGGCTACTGAAGTTCCCATTGCGTAGTTATTATTCTCACAAATGAAAACCACCGGAAGTTTCCATAACATCGCCATGTTAAAAGTTTCATGAAGGATGCCCTGCCGTGCCGCGCCGTCACCAAAAAAGCACAACACAGCATTCTTTGTACCCCTATATTTCTCCGCGAAAGCCAATCCTGCGCCTGTTCCAATTTGCGCTCCTACTATACCATGCCCGCCAAAAAATCTTTCCTTAACTCCAAACATATGCATACTGCCACCTTTTCCTTTGCTGCAGCCGGTAGCTTTTGCATATAATTCTGCCATACAGGATTTTGCTGACACGCCTTTTGCGATTGCCAATGCATGGTCACGATAGGCAGTAATAAAAATGTCGTCAGGAATTGTGGCAGTCATACAGCCGGCAGCTATTGCTTCCTGTCCAATATATAAATGACAAAATCCGCGGATCTTTTGCATTCCGTACATCTGCCCGGCTTTTTCTTCAAACCTCCGTAGTAAAAGCATTAGTTCGTACCAATACAAATAAGTTTCTTTTGTAAACTTTGTAGCCAAGTTTATAATTTTTAGGCCGCAAAGATAGGGTAAAAAGAAAAATAATGTGAGATGAGTTTATAGCAAAAAGGCAGGTAGTATAAAATACATAAATATTCCCTTTCTAATTAAACATATTCACAAAAAAACCGGCGTCAGAGCCGGTTCTTTTGTATGCATTTTATATTAGCTATTTCTTATTCACCTGGGCAAGTTGCTCTTCGCCTATCATCTTATCTACAACTTTCACTGTTTGATTAATGTAGATATCATCGCCGATGCGTTTTAGGAACTGTGTGTTCTTTGCTATCTTATCTGAGTCGTTGCCCAATGCTAAAGAATCTGCAGTTATATTATGAACCGCGAATTCACTTTTGAGCTTGGTAAGGCTTTCCAGCTTTTTTGAAAGTGTTTTTATCTGATCAACCTGTGCACGATATTGTTGAATATTAAGTGGAGTCTCTTTATCGTTATATTTATCCAACAGGTTTACGTCTTCTCTTATGCCTGTGAAAACGGGGCTTTTACCAAGATCGGCATTTGCTTCCGCAACAATCGAATTATAGCTATATCCCGGATTCCAGGTTGTATAATTTGCTTTTGGAATTTCATCCCAGCTCAACGCATCAGGATTATCTTTTTCACGAAATTTTACATTCTCCAGCCTGTCAGGAATAATGATATCGGGCACTACACCACGCAATTGGGTTGCACCTCCATTAATACGATAAAATTTTCTGAAAGTAAGTTTAATATCGCCCAGCCCTTCAGCCGGCTTACTAAACAATGGATTTTCTGACTGCGGATCTAAAGATATACTGCGTTGAACTGTTCCCTTGCCGTATGTTGAGGTACTTCCGATAATAACACCGCGATGATAATCCTGGATAGCGGCAGCAAAAATTTCTGACGCAGAAGCGCTCATCTCATCAACCATAACAGCCAATGGGCCAGTGTATAAAACATCTTTATCTCTGTCGCTAAGAATACTGGCTTTTTCATCACGACCTTTTACCTGGCATATCGGACCATCTTTAATAAATAATCCCGCCATATCTACCACATCATTAAGAGAGCCGCCGCCATTGCCGCGAAGGTCTATAACAATTCCGTCTACATTGGCTGCTTTTAATTTTTCTACTTCCTTTGCAACATCTGTCGCAGACCTGCGGGCAGATGGATCATCGAAGTCGGCGTAGAATTCGGGTAAATAGATATAGCCTATTTTATTTGCGCCATCATTTACAATGGCACTTTTTGCAAAGGTGTCTTCTAAAGAAATTTTGTCTCTTAAGATGGGAACAACTTTAATGGTACCATCCGCTTTTTTAAGTGTGAGTCTTACCTCAGAGCCCTTCTGTTCTCCTCTAATCAGTTTAACCGCGTCAGTAACCGAAAAACCCGTTACATCAACGGGAGCAGCGCTACCCTGTGCAACTTTTATTATTTCGTCTTCAGGTTGTATTTCACCCGATTTCCAGGCCGGGCCTCCGCTGATAAGGCTCGAAATTTTTATTTTACCATCGTCCTCTTTTAACTGCGCTCCTATACCAAAGAATGTTCCGCTCAGCAATTCATCAAAACTTCTTTTATCAACAGGTTCAAAATAAGTGGTATGCGGATCCATACTGCTTGTGATAGCATTTACGAAATCACTAAACATATCGTCAGGAGTGTTGTGGTTTTTTAGTGTTTCGAAATAACGATCCATTTGTCGGCTAACCACTTCGCGGGCTTCTCTTTCAAGTGTTGAATCGGGTTTCCAGCTAGAATCAGTCTTGGCCTTTGGTGTCTTTGCTGTTAGCTTATCTCTTTCATCCTGCATATCAACAAAACGCCCAAGCACAAGGTATTTCAAACGTTTTCTTCCATAGTCATATCTTTCGGCCTCAGTCTTTGGATACGTTCTTTTATCACCATCAAGTTGTAGCGATTCATCTTTCGAAAAGTCAAATGGCTTGCTTAAAATTTCTTTATAGTTTTTTGCAACTTCGTCTAAGCGTGTCAGGTAGACCTTGCTGATCGCATAAAAAGACTCCAGCGGCTGCCCGTGAATTTCATCATCTATTTTGTTCTCAAATTTTTTAAAATCGTCGATGTCTTTCTGGTAAAATATGTATTTATCAGGATCAAGACCGTCTTCGTATTTGTTCAATACTTCTTTTGAAAATGCATCATCAATTTTCTTGGGACTATAATGACCTTCTTCAAGGACAATACCTACATTTTTCAGGATCTTTTCGTATTTCGTTTTAGGATTGTCACTCAACCGGTCACCCCTGCCCATTACCCCATAGGCTACAAACAATCCGCCGCAAATAAGCACTAGGAGGACGGGTATAAATTTTTTACTCATAATAAAATTCATTAAAGGATTCATACGTAAAAATAACAGAAAATAGATTCCGCAATTAAAAATAGTATGTTTTATTAACAAAGGTTTTGTATAATGTATGGACGGTTATTTTAATAAATTATTGCCTTAATTAGAAAGAAAGAAGGAAATGAATAAAAAAATCCCGCCGATGAGCGGGATTCCTTTTTGGGTGGATGATGGGGCTCGAACCCACGACCCTCAGAATCACAATCTGATGCTCTAACCAACTGAGCTACAACCACCGTTTACAGAGCGCCAAAATTAATTAAAAATTTAAACTAAAAACAAATGCTTTTTGTTGGGCGTCGGTTAAGTGCCAGTTCTATAACCAATGCCGAACTCTTATTTGCATGCAAAACCGGCTATCTGCAAAATCGAAATAATTAAACAAATACGCGAAGGTTATGTTAAGAATTGGCGTCAAATTCTTACCGTTCATATATTATTAAAATTTTATGTTGATGGCTATTCTGAAATTTGCAGGTCTCATAAAACTAAAATCCCCCTCAGTATTTAAAACTATACATAGAAGACTTTTATGAAAAAAATCTACTTTATCATTATTACATTATTATTTGCATGCAACATTTTTGCCCAATATCCTGGTGGCGGCGCACGTGGTGGGCAAAGCATGAATCTTGGTCATTTTTATGGTAAGATTGTTGACGATGTTACAGGTAAGCCAATAGAAGCAGCTTCCATAGAGCTTACTCAAAATAAAATGGACACCGCCTTAAAAAAGAGACGGGATTTTGTGGTAGCTGTAATGCTTACTGATAAAAAAGGAGAGTTTAGCATTGATAAACTTCCGGTGCTTACAACCTATCAGCTTATAATTACTGCTATTGGTTATAAATCCTTCAGCGAAAAAGTAGCTTTTAATCTAAAGATGAATGGAAGTGATATGAGTCAAATGCTAAATGCGGTAGACAGAGATCTTGGCAATATCAAACTTGTGCAGAATGCTGAGCAGCTTAAGGAAGTGGTTGTTACTGCGGAGAAAAGCATGGTGCAAATGAATATTGACCGAAAGGTTTTTAATGTGGATAAAAGCTTAACCAGCGTAGGTGGTACTGCAGTAGATGTACTAAAGAATGTGCCCTCTGTAAATGTAGACATCGACGGTAATGTTACGCTCCGTAATTCAACACCGACGATTTTTATAGATGGACGTCCGACTACCTTAACGCTTGACCAAATACCCGCAGATGAAATTGAAAGTGTTGAAGTAATTACTAACCCATCAGCAAAATTTGACGCATCAGGAGGTGGTTCCGGTATTCTTAATATAGTGCTAAAGAAGAACAGGAAACCTGGTTACAATGGAAATATCAGGGCCAATGTTGACTCGCGCCTGCGTTATGGATTGGGAGCTGATATTAATATTAAACAAGGAAAAATAAACTTCTTTGCCAACACAATGTACAATCAAAGAAAAAGTCTGAGCACACAAACAACTCAACGGAATGATTATATTGATGGTGTTAACGCTTTACTTTTCCAAAATGATAAGCCCGTAAACACAGGGCATTTTGCATTTGCCCGTGCAGGCTTTGATTATTTTCCGGATAACAGGAACACATTCACGCTTGCCGGAGTTATTGTAGGAGGCCGGTTCAACAGTTCGGATGAGTTAAATATTAATCGCGACAGCAATTATGTTTCGTCCGTGTCACAGGAAAAGGGTATTACCAATTCCGATGGCCATTTCGCATTCAATAATTATGGCACTACCCTGAGCTTTAAACACAATTTTGCGAAGCCAAATAAAAATGTGACTGCTGATCTTAATTATAACTGGAGCAACAATTCAAATAATAGTGAATTTTCGACCCAATATTTTAACCCGGATAACACGCCGAAGACGCCGCTATACCAGCAGAAAATAACAGGTGGCGGAACTACGAGGTATTTTACGGGACAAACCGACTATACCAATCCAATAAGCGACAAAATGAAACTCGAGGCGGGCCTTAGGGCAGCGGTTAGAAATTACAGCAGCCACAACGAAAACTTTTTTTACGATGCGGCCAATTCAAAATACCTGACCATTCCCGGCCTGGATAGTAAGTATCAATTCCAGGACCAGGTGTATGCTGCTTACACTACTTTTTCGCAGAAAATAAATGATTTTACTTATCAATTAGGGGGAAGAATTGAAAGTTCTTTATATACCGGGAAACTGGTGGATTCCAACCAGGCTTTCAAAAACTCTTTCCCGCTTAGTTTTTTTCCAAGCATCTTCTTAACACAAAAAATTAATGATAAACAGGATATTCAATTGAACTATTCCAGGAAAATTAACAGACCCAATTTCTTCCAATTGATTCCTTATTATAATTATACTGATTCACTAAACATAAGTCGTGGTAATCCTGATTTGAAGCCCGAGTTCACGAGTTTGTTTGAGTTCAACTACGATGTTAATTTTCAAAAAGGGAATAATCTTATAGCGACTATTTATTATCGTCACACAAATGATCTTATCACCCAGTTTCAATACAGAACGATAAATCCTAATCCATCAAAAACAGATTCTATATTTCTTACTTCTTTTGCAAACGCAAATAGTTCGAGTGCTTATGGCCTTGAAGTAACTTCTTTGAATAACATCACCAGGTGGTGGTCTCTAACTGCCAACGTAAACCTATATAATTCGGAACTTAATGGAAACAATCTCCAGAGTAATCTCAACAATCAACAAGTGAGTTGGTTTGGTAAACTTAATAATACCTTTAAATTACCTGCCAATTATTCGATACAATTTACAGGAGATTACACCAGTAAAACAATTTTACCACCCAACCGAAGCGGCGGCGGTGGTGGAAACTTTTTTCGCGGGGGAAGTTTGGCGTTAGCAAACGGGTATACAGAACCTGTTTATGGATTTGATATAGCATTCAAAAAAGAGTTCCTTAAAGATAAATCCGCTTCACTTTCTGTAAGCATGAATGACATTTTCAGAACGAGGGTTTATAAAGTTCATTCTGTGTCTGATATTTCGCCGACTGTTTATTCTACCCAATTCAACGAACGAACAAGAGATCCTCAAATGGTAAGAGTAAATTTCACTTACCGGTTCGGTAAGGTAGATGTTTCGTTATTTAAACGTAAGAATCTTAAAGCAGAACAAGAAGGTATGCAGAACGGTATGCAGGGTGTAAATCAATAATATTTTTCTGTGAAAACTAGTAGGAGCGCTATTGGAAAAGTTAATACAGACATAACTTACAATAGCGCTTCCTTATTAAGAATAGCCCCTTGTACTTCGTAAAAATCTATCGCCTTTCTTGCGTTAATTGAAATCCGGACAGCTTAAAAAATAAATTCCTTTTATATTTGCGCACTTTCAATAAAAATTATTGAAAAGATTTTTATTACTTGTTGCGATGAGCAACTAAAATATTTTATCGTTATGCCGTTACGTGCAGGAATTGTGGGATTACCCAATGTAGGAAAGTCAACGTTATTTAATGCTGTAAGTAATAGCGCCAAAGCGCAGGCAAGCAATTATCGCTTTTGTACTATTGAACCAAACGTTGGACTCGTAAATGTTCCTGATGAGCGACTGGAAAAGCTGGCGGAATTGGTCAAGCCGGACAGGATTGTTCCAACTCAAATTGAAATTGTTGATATAGCCGGCCTCGTAAAAGGCGCAAGCAAGGGTGAGGGATTAGGAAATAAATTCCTGGCCAACATACGCGAAGTAGATGCAATTATTCACGTAGTCAGATGTTTTGAAGATGAAAATATTTTGCGGGACGAGGGCCCGATTAACCCGATCAGTGATAAAGAAATAATTGAAACAGAATTACAGCTGAAGGATTTAGACAGTGTTGAAAGAAAATTATCGCGAACTGAAAAAATGCTAAAGACAGGTGATACAAAAATAAAACATGAATATGAAATACTGGTTCAGTGCAAGGCTCACCTCGAAAAGGGAAAAAACATTCTCTCGCTCGATTTGAGTAAGGAAGATAAAGCGGTTATTGCCGATAACTTCTTACTAACGGATAAGCCTGTACTATATGTAGCTAATGTTGATGAAGCGTCTATGCATACTGGTAACAAATATTCTGACAAATTAGTAGAAGCAGCCAAAGCAGAAAATGCGCAGGTAATTATTATGACCAATGCGATAGAGGCACAAATAGCGGAATTTGAAAATCCGGAGGACAAGCAAATGTTTATGGATGAATATAAAATGGAAGAACCTGCGCTCGATCGTTTAATTCATTCTGCTTATAAGCTTTTGGATCTCTCCACCTATTTTACTGCCGGAGTTCAGGAAGTACGTGCCTGGACTATTCACCAGGGCTGGAAAGCACCACAAGCTGCGGCCGTTATTCACACTGATTTTGAAAAGGGATTTATTAAGGCAGAGGTAATTTCTTACAATGATTTTATCCATTATGGTTCCGAAGCCGCCTGCCGCGAAAACGGTAGGTTAAGAATTGAAGGAAAGGAATATATCGTACACGATGGAGATGTAATGCATTTTAGATTTAATGTATAAATTTATTCTTCATCAAACTTTTCTGATTCATTTCACTTTACAAAATAAAAGAGCCCTGCGAATACAGGGCTTACCTTAACCAAACTGCAAATTATCATTTCCTGCCAATGCTAAAAATTATCTGCAGTAAAGGAATCCGTGCTGGCTTAGGGCGTAGTTGTAATCCTTTTGTTCTTTCTTATATCTTTAACCATGGTGTTCATCCCTGTCGCCGGATATTCCCCCTGTTTGGAAAAAAAAGACAACTGACTGTTAAGCATACACGCAGTTTTAATACGTCTTATATTCCAATGATTATTTAAAATGGGCTCTCAGCATCCAGGCCATTTTCTCGTGCGTTTCCATAAGGCCTGTTATAAAATCGCTGGTTCCGGCATCCTTGTAAGTATCCGCGAAAGGAATCACGCTACCTCTTATAAATTCAATTATCGTTTCATGATCTGCCAATAATTCTTTTATGAAATCAAGGCTACTATTTTTATTTTCAGATTCGCTAAGGTGCGTAAGTTTTAAAAAGCTTTTTAATGTTGCCGGCGCATAATGCCCGATTGTACGGATGCGCTCTGCCACGCTATCCATGATGTCATCAAGTTGCTCATATTGAGATTCAAAAAATAAATGCATCGCATGAAAATCACTTCCTTCAACATTCCAATGTGCGTTCCTTGTTTTCGTGTATAGAACAAATTCGTCAGCTAATAATTTTGACAATGCTACTGATACGGCCTGCCTGTTTTTCTGTGTAATTCCAATATTAGTTTCCATGATTATTTTTTTTTATCGGTTAAATATCTAATTGAACTGTCGTATGCAATTTACAACAAGAAAAAATTCATTTGGTTTATGATAGTATCAATTCTTTGTTTTATTTATCGATTTTCCGGGATATTTTATAACCAGACATACGCTTGCCACCAACAGAGCCGCCCGGGAGAATTTGGGATTCGATTTTTAGAATTATTAGTGAAATTAATCAACCAGTATAAACATCGTTACTTTTGCCGGAATGAAAAAGAAAACACCTTCATCGGAAGAAATACTTACAAAGCTCGGTATTGATGAGCTTAATGAAATACAAATAGCATCTATTAAAGCTAATAAAGAAAATGCCGACATTGTATTACTTTCTGCCACGGGGTCCGGAAAAACAATCGCATTTTTATTGCCAATTATCGAATTGCTGGATCACAGTAATAAGAACACGCAGGCGCTGGTGGTTGTTCCTTCCCGTGAATTAGCTGTTCAAATCGAACAGGTTTTCAAGTTGATGGGAACCGGTTTCAAAGTAACCTCATGCTATGGTGGCCATAAAAGGGAAACCGAAGAGAATAACCTGGCTCAGCCACCCGCCTTGATTATAGGAACACCTGGCAGGATATGTGATCATATTCGCCGGGGAAATATTACATTGGATTCGATTGAGATACTGGTATTGGATGAATTCGACAAAATACTGGAATTGGGTTTCTTAGAGGAAGTATCTTTCATCGCGGGTTCTTTGAAAAATATCAAAAAAAGAATTTTAACGTCGGCTACCGAATCGGTTGAAATACCATCGTTTATTGGATTGAATAATCCGGGCCGGCTAAATTTTTTATCGCAGGGAGATGAAGAAAAGGGCTTGACTATTCAAAGTGTTTTCTCTCCTGACAAAGACAAGGCTGACACGTTGTTTCGGTTAATTTGTTATTTAGGCGGCCGGTCTTCCATAGTATTTTGCAATCACCGTGAATCTGTTGAACGCACCAGCAACTTTCTCACTAAAAACGGTATCGTAAATGAATTTTATCATGGCGCCATGGAGCAGCAAGAAAGGGACAGCGCTTTAGGTAAATTCAGAAATGGGACGGTGGATGTTTTAGTAACAACCGATCTGGCATCCCGGGGACTTGATATACCCAATATCCGCTATATTATTCATTACCATTTACCGCACTCCGAAGAAATATTTATTCACCGCAATGGAAGAACCGCAAGAATGGATGCAAGCGGCACCGCAATTGTAATATTATCAGAAGAAGAAAAATTACCTCCATATATTGATCAAAACATTGAGCAAATACAACTAACCGATACCGTTATATTACCTGAAAAACCAAAATGGTCTACCCTTTTTATTGCTGCGGGCAAAAAGGATAAAGTAAATAAGGTTGACATCGTTGGCTTTCTTTCCAATAAAGGGCAATTGAAAAAGGAAGATATCGGGCTCATTGAAGTGAAAGATTTTTTCTCATTTGTTGCGATAAGAAAATCTAAAATGGGCCAGGTACTTCAGCTCATAAAAAATGAACGGATTAAGAATAAGAAAGTTAAGATGGAAATTGCCAGGTGAGTTTCTTATAAATGAAAAGTCTGCTTCATTGATTTGAACAAACCAGGTGTTGACCACTGGCCGGGAACAATCATACGGCGAATTGTATACAAAGGCTCAGTTGAATCCCGCTTCGTAGAAAGAATAAATGCCATTTTATAACCGGCCTTCTTTAATTCAGGAACAGCAGCCAGGTTCCAGACACCAAAAGGATAAGCAAAATATTCAGCAGGTTTGCCTGTTATATCTTCTACCTTCTTTTTAGGTTTTACAAATTGTATATCAAAATCATTACCCTTGTATTTTGTTACCATATGATGATCCCAGGTGTGCGCTTCTACTGCGTTACCATTGTCTGATAATTCTTTCAGCTGTTCTTTGGTCATGTAACGGGGACGATTAATCGAAATAGTCATGATAAAGAATACACCCTTAAATCCATATTTCTTCATTTCGGGATATCCAATACTATATTGTTCTTCGTCCGTATCGTCAAAAGTGAGCATTACGGGTTTGGCTGGAAGTTTACCGCCATGCACGAGGTAATCATAAAGTTCACCTGGCAATATTGTTTCATAGCCGCTGTCTTTCAAGGCTTTCATTTGCCCGGCAAAAGATTCGGGAGAAACGGAATAGCTCTTCAAGGTTTCGCTCTGGCCAGGCTTGGCTTCTCGAATGTGATGATAACATAGTACAGGCACTTGTTTCCTCGAAAGGATCGTCGCTAAATCTGCAATTTGTGTTACTTTGGGTGAATCAACAGAGACTTTTGAAGAATCATTTTTTACAACTTCTTTTTTTGTTTCACTTTGTGAACAGGATGCTATAAAAAACAGCATTATTATTAAATTAATCCCCGGGGTTTTCATTTTGATTTGTATGAGATTGAATACTTATTGGTATTGAATGTAAATTGGTTTTGGAACAAATTTTAATAGTTCCTGCGGAGTGTACATTAAGTGATTACCATTTTTGATATCGTTTTTATAAAACAATTTAAAACCTGTAAATTCTACCGGTTGCTTATAGATATACAAAAGGTAGGTGGAGCGTTTTAATGTTTTGTCGCCCCAGCCATCCATATCCATTACTATTTGCACTTCAGGAACTTTTTTAATCTTTTCATATCCTGTTACCATCCCTTGTGTAAAACGATGAACAACTAAAATCTTTGGAGGAAGATTATATTTCTTTACAAGTGTAGCAAGATAATCTATTGCATTATTCACATCTTCATAGCTGAAAGTTCCAATTTTCTTGCCGGGAACCTCGCCATTTTTCATCGAAAATTCAGGATCAATTCCTAAATTGACAGTGGGCATTTTTAAATAAGTTTCCAGTTGAGGCACTTCATCTTTAACGGTGCTGTGGCCCACCTGTATATCAAGGAAAACCAGGCCATTAATTTTCTTTGCCCAATTGAGGATCGTATCTATTTGACTCGAAGGCATGCGGTATCTATGTTTCCCATCTTTGCCCGGAGAACCTTGTGCAGTTACCGCTATATAATGTAATGCAGGAATAACGGGAAGAGAACTGTCGGCAGCTTGCCAACTGGCCACTTCGCCTTTAAGTTTTGCGAGCATTTCATCCCTTGGTAACTCACCAAGGATCCCCATTTTTTTTGAATATAGATTTCCATAAAATGCCACGATTCTCTTGAACGGAAGAATAGCGCCGGGTAACGGATACGGAAATTTAGCCGGCCACTTTCCAGTGGTGTCACCATTAGCCAGGTTCTTCAATTTTAAATTATAATCAGCCGTATCAAAAGCTACCTTATTTATCGGCTGTGGGTCCGACGGTTTATTAACGATAGTATCGCCGCCGTTAGCATGTTCTCCTGAACTTGCATTATTGCAACTTGTTCCTATAAGAAAGGAGCAATATAAGAAGCATAGATTTAATGGGAATCGGTACATATTCATAGTGGATAAAGGTATCGTAAAAAATTTCGATAGTAACGAAAGGGCAGACAAATTATTTCAAAAAGTTTTATTAAAACAGAAACACAAAATGAAAATGAAATTTGTTTTCAGGTAGAAGTATTAGGATTAGGTTTATCCGCAACATCGGTCTGAAGAAATTTTTGCAAAAGCATGTCTTCGCTTTTTGTAGTTACTTTTTTAATTGTAAAATAGATAATTATTTCAATGAGGATTACAACAAGGTAAACGAGGGAATCATAAGAATATAAACCAACCAGCCAAAAATAAGATATCGCTGCTATGCTGCAAACAGATGCCATCAAAGGTATGCCCCACTTTAATAACTCAAGCGCTTCATAACTTTTAAAAACTACATCATTAGAGACAGCAGGTTCAGGGCGAATTTTATTAAGCAAATAGATATTTTCTATAATGTCGCAGAGCCAGGCAATGAACTGAATCCATGCTAAGACAGCAAAGAATTTATGTCCAAAATAAACCATCTTCGAGGAAACCTTCATACTCAAAATAAAGATCGATCCATAAAATGCCGGCATGAAAAAAAAGTCAAATGAAAGTTGTCTTCTTAAGGCGTTTAAAGTTTTTTTTGATTGCGCAGGCTGCAAGGTGAAGATTTCTTTTATAAAAGTGACCATCTCAGCGGCAGACGGGGGAAACTCCAGGTCGAGAATACTAAACTTTCTAACAACAACATGCTTCGTAAAGAAATTGTTACTCTGGAAGCCCATAATCAGATGAAGAAGTAGCATAACTCCAAACGCGATGCAGAAATATAACCAGCTAAATTCAAAATAAAAAGGCATATGATTTATTGCATTAATAGTGTGATGTGCTCTCCGGAACTTTCTCGTTGTTTAAGGTCATTTGCATAATCGTCCTGTTATTTTTGTAATCATTCCAATCAAAATCAATTAAGAATTTGGTAGCTGTTTTTGCCCCAATAACAAACATGTCAATTTTGTCCTGGTCAGAAAGAAAGAAGTTAAGCCAGTTATATTCGGAGAGGGGTATCTTACCAATTCCCTTTTCATAAACTTTATTCTTGAGCAAAAAATCTTTGTCATAATAATACCTGATGGTGTTAAACATTCTTCCGAAATATCCAAACAGGTCCCACGAAGTCGCAGTTTTAGAAGTATTATCGGGTTTACTGTCGTCGAGATCAATTCCAAAAGAAGGTAGCCTGGGAGTAATAACTTTTGGATTGTAAAATAAGTTTATCGGAAAATTAGAAAGCATACCGCCGTCAACAAATCTTGCATCTGTGGGCGGGTCGGGTTCATCCATAGTATCCATCCACACTCTCTTGATTTCTTCACAATCGCAAGGAATATCATTTATCATATAAGATTCAAAAAAAACCGGAATGGACATGGATGCTCTTATAAAACCTGCCGGCTGCAACGTATCAATATTTGCCTTTTCTCTAAACAGGTAACACATTTCCGGAAACTGGATTTTGTTTTGTGTCACCAGTTCTGAAGTTATAAAGGTAACGTCGCCTTTTAAGCTGGCTACTCCTTCAGGATTATCAACTCTTAAGTGCAATTCAGGAAGCGTTGTTGCCTTTGCATTGAGGTCGGAAACCGTGTGTACATCATTAGCAATGAGTTGTTGCTTGATCCAGTCATAAAAATAATCTCCCGGATTAATTCCATACCCCGAATTCTTTAAACGCCTAAAGAGTCTTGCACAATAAAAAAGTATCACTCCAATTAACAAAAAATAAAAGCTGGTTAGTACGAAAAACAGTTTTGTGAATATCGAAATGAAAGGAATTTTATGTTCCAGGCCAAGAAAGATAAAGTCCCCAGCCAATAACAGAAATGCGATTAAGACAACCCATGTTAACCACTTTTTTACTTTGACAGTGAAGTCCTGGTGCGTAATAAATTTCTTAATGATCCATCTTGCCGCAGGGTGACCGTCGACAAGTTTAAAAAAATTGAGGTCACATATAGCTTTGAGTATTGACAATGATTTAGCGTCTTCTTTCTTTCCTATCACCGTCATTAGCGCTGTGTTGATAGCGCCCGCACTCGTTCCGGCCAGTCTCAGAAAGCGAATACCCATTTTTTCTAAAATATAAGTGTACCCCACCAGGGCTACGCCTAGTACTCCCCCACCTTTCTGAACGAGATTCACATATTGATTTCCGTCTTGATCCAAAACGTCTGACACAATCAAAGGATTCGTATCCTTTGGAAACGCTGTATTTAATTGGTCAAGGCACTTCAACACCTCGGCATTATTAATAAAATCTTCTGTAGCAAGGGTCTTCTTAGCAGTTTTATTACCAACATTTGGCTGACTCATACTGGTTATTAATTGGATAACTTATAACGGGCAATTGAATTTGCCTTATAAATAAAGATAAAGTCGTTTTTAAATTAAGGCGAATTTCTTGGTAAGCATTTCGCCCTAAAAAAATTTAGGGCCTCCGCACTGCGTCAAAGTTAAGTTTAGGAATTGATATAACTATCCAGGTGATTGATAGTTTGTTGTTGTATTAATATAGTTTCTTTAACTACATCCGTAACAGATATTATCCCTTCGAGGTGATCATTTTTAAAAACAGGAAGGTAACGGATATTACTATTTGTCATTAATTCCATGCAATGTTCTACCGTGTCATCAGGTTTTATATGCGGAAGGTCGGCAGACATTATTTCTGAAACTTTTGTATCTGTAGAATTTTTCCCCTTGAGTATTACTTTACGAGAATAGTCCCTTTCAGTCACAATTCCCAGGTATTTACCATCCTGCATCACCATTACCGAGCCTATATTGTTATCAGCCATCACTCTTAAGGCTGTTATAACTGTTTCATCAGGTTGAACCGAAATAGCCTTCCGGCCTTTGCGAGCGAGTATGTCTTTTACATGATACATGGCAAACGTTTTATGGTAAATTACAAAAAAATTATCAAAGCCAAAAAAAAGGCTTTCTTATTATCAAAATAAGCGACTAATCTAAAAGCCGTTTCCATACTCAAAAGTAAGTCTGTAGCCCTTTTTTTGTAAAATGTTTGTATTATTGAAAATATGTGAGTAATTTTAGGCAATCCTAATTAAACCGTCCCCTCTCTAAACTGTCGAAGAATTTGCCAATACCTAAGAAATCCTGCTTTTTTAAATATTACTTTTAATTTAAATCGTAGGTCATGAAAAAAATTTACTCAACTGAAGTCACTGACACTTTCGTAGCCATTGGTATTATCGCCGGATTTTACGGATTAATGGCGCTTGTGGCTCTTTTAACAGGGCTATAAGTCAAAAAAGACTTTAAGACACTGCATAACCTTTACCGGTTTTCTAAAAATTGGTAGAGGTTATTTTTTTGCTTTTGAACGAACTGTAAATAGAATTATGACCACGACCATTCAAAAAATTATTATGGTGTAATTTTGACAAAAAAAATAATGGAACATACCAAAGAACTTGAGGACCTCAACAAAAAATCATTAGACAAGATCGATGAATTTTTAAAGTCTAAGAATAACCTGGACAAAGAGCATCACGAAAAAATAAATGAAGCCAAAAGCAAATGGCAGAGTTCATGGACAGACTTTATGAATGTTTTGATGTACCTCGAAACGCTTGAATTATAATCGCCCCAATTGAGATATTAATTTTTTGACCGCTCATAATTATTATTTTGGAACAATGCAATACATTCACAAGGTTTGCAGAAATAAATAATTTACATTTATAACTCCAAAAATTTCTATTTCAAAATTATAAGAATGATTGACCAACCTGGCGCTTCAATTTTGCAGGTCGAAAACCTAAACATTTTCTACGGGACTTTTCAAGCAGTGAGCAATGTAACGTTTAATGTAAAATCAGGAGAAATATTTGGATTGCTTGGCCCGAACGGAGCGGGTAAAACGAGCACCCTTAGTGCAGTCGAGGGATTATTAAAACCCCAGTCCGGAGAAATAAGTGTTGCCGGTTTTAATATTCTTAAACAGCCATTATTTGCAAAGGCTAACATGGGGGTGCAGCTGCAGGCAACCAGTTTTCAGCCTGAGCTTACCATTACGGAGATTATTAGATTATATGCGGGTATTTATGGGGTTGATCTTTCTTCAGGAAGATTGAATTCAATTTTGCAGGATATTAAACTCGCAGACGCTGCTTCCAAAAAATTCGGGCAATTATCCGGAGGGCAACAACAACGCGTATCTTTAGCAATATCAACTATTCATGATCCGATATTAGTGCTTCTCGATGAACCCACATCGGGCCTCGATCCTCAATCGCGTCGCCAACTTTGGGAACGAATAGAAGCCATTCGCGGAAAGGGTCATGGAGTATTGCTCACTACCCATTCTATGGAAGAGGCGGAAGCAGTTTGTGATAGAATTGCCATAATCGACCATGGTAAAATAATCGCAACCAATACGCCGCAGGTATTAATTGATTCACACAAAAACGATCCTGATGTAATTGCTGCATCAAGGAAGGGGAAGATAACACTCGAAGATGTTTTTATTGGTCTTACGGGTAAAACAGTTCGTGCATAAAATAAAAAAATGGAAACAAAAATACCAAGAACTTCCGTGGCCTTCCGCTCCCTGATACGTGCAGATTTTACTACGCAATGGCGCAACCGGCGGTCGGTAATGATGTCGCTCTTAGTACCCTTAATTATTTTAATATCATGGAAAGGACTAGTAGATAAGTTTGGCGGTGCGTTTGTATTTTCTATTTCACTGACAATAGGTCTCGTTTCAATAGGAATGATGGGCTACGCTATTTCGGTTGCCCGTGACCGTGATAAAGGAATATTTCAGCGGTTAAGGGTTACGCCCATGCCCACCTCTTTTATTATGATCAGCAGATTGATGGTGCAACTGGGAATGATAGCCCTTCTCACTTTAGGCGTTTTTGTAATTGGTTACCAGGTTGATAAAATTTCTCTTACGCCTGCAGGATATGCGCTAACTTTTATTACCGCTTTTCTTGGTGGTGCATTGTATCTTGGTTTTGGGCAAATGATCGTGGGGCTGATTAAAAATGCTGAAACTGTTAACTCAACCACCAGGCTTGTTTACATTGCGTTTATCATGCTCGGCATGTTTGGGGAGTTAGGCGCTTTTGGCACAGAACTAAAAAATATAATTCATTGGTCGCCGTTTGGAACGGTGAAAACTATGCTTGCATCAGCAATGCAACCTGCCACATGGAACAGTGATGCTACAATTGCACTGCTAGCCACTCTTGCTTATGCCATGGTATTTTCGTTTCTCGGCATTAAATGGTTTAAGTGGAGTTCAGCAGGTGCGTAAAGAGATTCTATTAAAGTTTTTTACAAGGTGATGTAATTTCAATTAATTAATTGGCGTATTTTTAAACCAGAACATTAACCTGCTTATTTCACAAATCCATATTTTAAGATGTCCACAAGTTTGACAAATTCTCCATTACAAAAACGTAACGTTGCCCTTGATGTATTTCGCGGTATGACGGTGTGCTTTATGATTATTGTAAACACTCCGGGAAATGGTGTGACAACCTTTTCTCCTTTGCATCATGCTGCATGGAACGGCTTTACGCCTACCGACCTTGTATTTCCGTCTTTTTTATTTGCGGTAGGAAATGCGATGAGTTTTGTCATGAAGAAATGGACAAACATGTCTCAGCAACAAGTTGTTTGGAAAATTCTAAAACGTACTGCCATTATTTTTCTGTTAGGATATCTAATGTATTGGTTCCCTTTTTTCCGGTTAGATAAAGATCATAATATTATTAGTGCTCCCATAAGCCATACCCGCATCATGGGTGTATTGCAACGAATAGCTTTATGTTACGGCATCGCTTCGCTGATGATTTATTTTTTGAAAGTGAGAACTTCCGTTATAATATGTATTCTCCTACTTTTTCTCTATTGGATTATTTTATACATGTTTGGTGATACAGGGCAAGCGCTAAGTATGACGGGCAATGCAGGATACAAACTTGATGTATGGTTGATGGGTAAGGACCACATGTATCATGGCGAAGGTGTAGCATTCGACCCGGAAGGATGGCTTAGCACACTGCCTGCTATAAGCAATGCTGTTGCAGGATTTGTTGTTGGACAATGGATACAGAAAAAAGGAAATTCTTATGAGGGTGTTACCAAACTTTTGCTGGCCGGTTTTGCATTAATGGTATGTGGTTATTTTTGGGACTTGCTATTGCCTATAAATAAAAAATTATGGACCAGCAGTTATGTCGTTTATACAATCGGTATTGACTGCGTTATCATCGGCACTTTAATTTATATAATTCAAATTCAAAATAAAATTACGTGGACTAAATTTTTCCAGGTATTCGGAAAAAATACTTTGTTCATCTATTTGCTGTCTGAGTTGTTGGTAACTGTGCTTTTTACAATACCCGCCGGCGCCAATACAAATTTATTTCGCTGGATTTATCAGAATATCTTTAGTTACGCCGGCGGCTATCTCGGCTCGTTGCTTTTTGCAATTGCCTATATGCTCTTATGTTGGAGTGTTGGATACTGGCTTGATAAGAAAAGAATCTATATTAAAGTATAAATTCAACTGGCAAATTTTTTAAACAGCCTGGCTATTCTTTGCGTGCACGAGTTACGTTGTGTACTCGCATCACAGCGTTTTCCAAAATATATTTCTAAAAGTGATACGTAAGAAGTATGCCTGCATTTTCATTTATTATTGTCGGGCACAAACTCACGCTCTTCAAATCTTTTACTTTGTGTAATGACGGAATTAAGATTCCTGTAGTAGCTCCTATCAGCCCGGAAACAACGCAGTCGCTTAAAAAATGATAACCTGCTCTCATTCGCATATAAGCCATCAACGCCGTTAGCGCACCGGAAGCCCCCCACAAATATGGGCGAAGTTTTGAATGAGGATTGAAATCTGAAAAAAGTTTTGCAGTAAGAAACGTAGTTGCCGCAGTTGTTGCCACATGACCCCCATAAAAGGAGCGCTGGCCTCCTTTATCAAGCCTTTTATCCAAGGGAGCTTTATCGCCATATACAAAAGGCCTGCTCCGGTAAATGAGTCCTGCCGTTAGCGTATACATGGCGCCCGTTATGCCAACTGTTTCAACATAAAGGGTGATCAATTGCCCGGCTTTGCTCCTTTCTTTTTTATTAATCAACATCAATGCCACGGGAATAGCATAGGCCGCATCAAATAAAATGTAACTGTCTTTATTTGCCTGCGCAGAATAATTGCCTGCAATGCCTCTGTCAAAAAAAGGAAGGCTGCTTTTCGTTTTGGTGGCCAATTGTGCGTGCGTGAGATCCTTTTTACTTTTAACTAACTCATAACCGAGCAACGTAGCGCCGGTTGCGCCTACGATAACAAGCCCATCCACCCCGAAATCAGTTTTATAAGGAGAAAAATTTTTGTTGGAAGTAAGCAAGCGTTGATCTTTAAAATTGTTTGAAGTGTCAGAAAGATTAGCCTTTGCATTTATAGGTTCATTTTGAGAAAATGAAAACTGAACAGGAAACAATAGCGTTAGAAAGAATATATATTGCCTCATAAAATAAGTTATACATTAATTAGTATTCTTATTTCAGCCATCAAATATGATGCTAATTATGGCGGGCGATATTACGGGTCGTCAAAACATCCCTGTTAAGATCTTAATTTTCATTTTTTTGTAAAGCTATCCAGCAACTTCATTACCTCTGCTCCATCCTGGCCACTGCAGGGGTTGCTACCTTCATCCAAAAAGTACTCAACTACTTTTTCAATCAATGGTTGTTGCACATGTTGAGGTGGCGTAAACGCTATTACCTCTGTCGTTCTGTTTTTTGTGAGAAAAATTTTTTGTTCACCAAAAACACTAAAACTAATGCTGCCTTCCGAACCAACGATTTCACAAATATCTTTTTGATTTTCTTTATCAGTGTTAAAACACCACATCCCGTTGAAGATGACTCCATTTTTAAATAAAATATTTCCGGTTACAACGTCGTCAGCATTGTATGTGTGTGATTGGTTTGTCGAAATACCTTTAGAATACTCCACGTCTCCAAAATAATAATACATAAGATCTAACTGGTGCGGAGCGAGATCGTGAAATAATCCTCCTCCCGACACGGTGCTATCAACTCTCCATTTGTTGCCCGTCAATTCCAGTTCTTCCTGCGAAAGAAGTCTTTTATAAAAATTAAGATTTGCAAATCTTATATCGCCAATTATTTTTTCATCAATTAATTGTTTAATCTTATTAAAATAAGGTTGGCCGCGTCTGTAGTGAGCTATACACATTTTATTGCCCGTGTTCTCTGCTGCCTGTGCCATTCTTAATGCTGAAGAAAAATTTATACCCATTGGTTTTTCCACGTAAACAGGTTTACCTGCCTGCAAGGCGGCGATTGCATACGCTTCATGCGATGAAGGTGGCGTTGCAATATAAATTGCATTTACGTCTTTATCATTAATAAGTTCGGCTGCATCATCGTACCATTTGGATACCTGGTGCCTCTTTGCATAATCCCTGGCTTTTTCACCGTTTCTGCGCATAACCGCTACAAGAGAAGAATTTTTTACTTTATTAAAAGCAGGACCGCTCTTTACTTCAGTAACAGCACCACATCCGATAATGCCCCATTTAATTTCTTTCATCTAAAAAAATTTGCATGAAGTTATTTGATTATTATTTTATAAAAGCTGTCTCTTATATTTAAACAGTCATTTGAGAGTTTACGCCAGAATTTTTTTATGCAATACTTTATTTTCATTTCCTTTACATTACCAATATTCCGCAACACAAAATTGAATGATGTTACCAAACTTAAAACAGCAGCCTTTTTATTTTAAAACAGCAATGGTGCTTATCGCTATCATTGCTTTGGGCTATTTGTGTATTTTAGGTAAAGAAGTTTTGAGTCCGCTTTTATTTGGATTATTGTTTTCGATATTGTTATTGCCGCTGGCTGGTTTTCTCGAAACTAAACTGAAGTTGCGACGCAGCGCTGCGTCAGCATTATCAGTTTTCCTGTTGCTCGCCGCCATTGCAGGTGTGTTGCTGCTCGTTGGGACACAAATCTCCAACCTCTCTAACGATCTTCCAAAATTAAAGGAACAGGTTATTGCATCACTTCAAAATTTCCAGGAATGGATCTCAACCACATTTCATGTAAATATTGAAAAGCAAATGGATTATGTAAATTCCGCGACGGCAAAAATTGAAAACGCGACCCCCAACGTTATAGGTGCAACGGTACTTTCTCTTTCGTCAGTTTTATTTTTTCTCGTATTTGTAATACTCGATACTTTTTTCCTGCTCTTTTACAGGAGCAGGTTGTTGAAGTTTCTTGTTGATGTTTTCAAAGAGGAAAATTCTAAAATTGTTTACGACATTGTTGAAAAGGTGCAATTTATCATTAGAAAATACCTTGTGGGAATTCTTCTTGAAATGACTACCGTTGCGGTTGTGTGTTGTACTGTTTTTATATTACTCGGAATTAAGTACGCCATATTGCTGGGTTTAATAACGGCACTGTTCAATATTGTACCCTATATCGGCATATTTACTGCATTATTGTTGAATATTATCATCACATTCGCAACAACCGCCCTGGCTTCTAAAGTTTTGCTTGTTATTATAACGGTAGTTTCTATGCACCTTATTGATAGTAATGTTTTGCTCCCGTTAATTGTGGGCTCCAAAGTAAGAATCAATGCATTTATAACATTGTTGGGCGTTGTGCTCGGTGAAATGATATGGGGCATATCAGGAATGTTCTTATCAATACCGGTAATTGCAATTGTCAAAATAATATTTGACAGGGTGGAAAGCTTGCAGCCATGGGGGCATTTGATGGGTGACGAGAAGCTTGAGCCGAAGACTTTCCGGATTATAAAGAATACCAAAATTAAGAAGGGAGGAGTTCAGAAATCTTCCAGTACCTCTCATTGATTATTAAACCCAACCCATTTTTTCTACCCAGGCAAAGTTCCTCGTTACGCCAGGGTTCCCCCCTCAACCGTTATTTCGTTCTCAGAAAATCATCATCTTTTGTTAACAATTAATAAATCTAACTGGTATGGTTTTAGCGTATATATGTCAACAACATGCAAATAGGCCAATACCGCTAAATAAAACCCATAATGAAAACTTAATGCCACATCTAATGTGGCATTTACTTTTTGCATCAATACAGTTCTTCAATTATCAGTTCTCTGCCGTTAAATGATATGGTGTCTCCTATTTTCTTATTGCAAAGATTCCCCGCAAGTGGGGCATGATATGATAATAAAAAAATCGTCTCCTGGTCAACTATTATTTTACCCAGACCTGCTGCAATAAAAAAAGAAGTGTCGGTGCATTTTACAAAACAACCCGGCGCCACGTTATTATAAACATGTTCGCAATTAATCGACATCAGGCTCGCCATAGCGCTTTTATTTGTTGCCAGTTGCCTTGCATGCATATCTTTTTCAAGGTGACTCATAGCACGCCCTGTTTCATATTTATCTCCTGCGCTGCTTTTCTCTTCCTCATTCGCGGCGGCCTGCGCATTTTGCATTGAGTTATAAGACGCATTAATTCTTTGTTCTAAAATTTCAACACATCTTTTCTTTAATTCAATTTTAAAATCAATTTTTTGCTGTTCATTCATTGGTGTAATTATAAAGAAAAGTTTGTCTTAAAATTTATCTAATGTAAAAGAATAATTTAATTACCAAGTGCCATTAAAAATATCTATTTTGAATTTTAATTTTCTGAAAAATGCTTTGCCCCAATTTCGATCCTTTTCCCGAAATACAAACAGAAAGACTTTTGTTACGCAGGATGACACCCCACGATGCTGGAGAAATTTTATACCTGCGATCTAACGAAGATGTAATGAAATACATCGACCGGGAAAGAACAAAATCTATAGAGGAGGCCAGACTTTTTCTTAAGAAAATTGATGATTCTATTAATGCCAATAACGGCATTATGTGGGGAATTATTTTGAAGGAAGATCCCCTAAAATTAATTGGAAACATAGGCTACTGGAGGCTAATAAAAGAACACTACCGGGCAGAAGTAGGTTATATGCTCAATCCTACTTTCTGGAACAAAGGCATTATGAAAGAAGCATTGTTAAGGTTGATTGATTTCGCATTTGACGAAATGAACCTTCATAGTATTGAAGCCAATATCAATCCCGGTAACAAAGCATCGGCCACGCTTTTAGAATCGACGGGGTTTGTTAGAGAAGCGTATTTTAAAGAAGATTATTACTTTAATGGCAGCTTCCATGATACGATAATCTATTCCAGGTTGAAAAAATAAAAAAAGGTTGCCGCGCGGCAACCTTTTCTTCTAAACAAAAATATTTTTTAGTGTACTTTAAAATCAACTTTCCGGTTACCCCATAGTAAAGTAACAACCCCCGCAGGGCTTATTTTGAAAGTCATTTTTTCTGTAGGAGCTGATTCAGTATAGACAGTTTTAACACGCAATGCATCATCAGCCTCTTTATATTTAAAGGCGCCCCATTGTTTCCATGTTTTATTGAATATAACTGTAACCTCTTTTCCATTAAACAAAGTAAACAACCCGTATTTACCGGCGGGTAATTTTTTGCCATCTATAGTTACATCCTGATCAGTCTCGAATACTGTTGCTTCATTAGCTCCAGTGCGCCAAACTTCGCCATCCTTTGGTTCGAGGTCTTTTCCAATGGTTCTGCCCTTCACAGAAGGCTGGCTGTAATCGATAGAAATCGTTGCACCACTACTTATTTTTTGAGTAACTTTTGCTGGTGGGCTGGGCCTTTTACTCTTGTCTTCTTCTGTCTGGGCATTTACGTGTATGCTTGCCATTAATCCTGACGCAACCAATGCCATTGTTAATAATTGTTTCATTGTAATAATTGTTTTTATTGCAGATTCAAATACATTTCTGAACCGATTTCAAATATATCGAAAACTTATACATGATATCTTCTTTCTGGATGGCCAGTATTATTTTTTTGCTAATTTGAAGTCAATATTAAAAATGGTGCAACATGTTTTAATATACACTTAACAATTTACCCGGTGCTTTCTTTTTTTTACCGGCATCTGTTCATAGACAAAAAATTTAGATAAAGATTTTACTCACAAAAGAAATTTAAGTAAAAAGACAAATTATGGCCAATAATAAATCAGAGCATATTTTAAATACATCGTCCAACTTACTGGGATTTTGTTTGGTGGTATTGACTTCTCTTAAAATATCGAAATATAGTGCAAAGTCGATTATAGATGAATTGACCGGTGTAGGAACTATATTTCTAATTGCAAGCAGTATTTTTTCTTTCTTATCAATGCGAACTGCTAAAGAATACCTGTCGGTTCGTTACGAAAAAATTGCCGGGAATATCTTTATGGTGGCGCTAATCTTTGTATTCCTTATAACGTTCATGATAGCGTTTTCGATAATCTTTTGAGTGAAGAACTTGGAGGCTTTAAAAGTAGGTAAATTCCAAAGATTTTTTATCCCAATTGCCGGTATCAGCAGCGGCATCATAAGTCGATTGCAGAAATTCCATCAACATTTTGTCCGGGAATGCTGCGCTCCTCACATCGTCGTATAAAAGTAAAAATTCGCCCATCTCTTTATTGTAAAAAGCCTCAACTGGCAGAACCTTTTGTGTGCCAAAAGCTGTGGGCGTAGGATATGCATAAGAATAAAATGCAGCGTGCGGGAAGGCTTCATTGCCGGGCCAGAATCCGGCGCTCGAAACTTCGTGCGAATACGATTCCTGCATAACCCGTAACGGAATGTTATTTACTGCTCCCGAATATTGAGGTGCTGTTCTTCCGGAAAAGCGACTAACGGCCAAATCAAAGCTTCCCCAGAAAAAATGAACGGGGCTGCACTTACCACTGAATCGTGCCCTGAACTTATTGAAAACGGGTTCTATTTTTAATAATGCTTTCCAGAATAAATTGATCTGATCTTTGTCGTAGGCGGAATGAACTTTATCTTCTTCAAATGGAATGGCAGGATCAATCTCATTTGGCTTCGCATAAATCTTTACGTCAATTTCCAGGGCTTTTAATTTCTCAAAAAGTTCTTTATAAAAAGAAGCAACACTTCTCGGATACAATGCAATACTTTCATTATCGCCATTGCTCGTAGTAATTAAAAGCTGGTGATCAATGAAATCAAAAGTGAGATCAAATATTCCGTTTTCATAATCAATTCCACCTGTTGTTAAACCTTTAGGAGAAACAGAAAAAGTAACATGCCACGAATGATTGAGCCACGGCATTTTTATCAGTCTTATTTTTCCTACAATTTGTGTCCACAATTGTACAGTTGACACAGTATCTTTTAATTTATCATATTGCAAATCCGGCCATTCCTGTGTTTTCATTTTAAAAGCATTTTTATTTTCAATGAACAATGTTTACGCAGACCGATTCAAATTTCAACTAAAATTGGTTTTTTGATTCCCGGTAATGAACGCTAATAATCTGCAATAACTTCGTCTTTATAGCACCACAGCCATCTTTCGCCAGGCTCGGCAGAAATAACCACCGGGTGTTTTGAATGATGATAATGTTTGGTCATATGCATATTGGGCGAACTGTCGCAGCATAAAGTTGCTCCGCAGGTTTGGCAGGTCCGCAGATGCAACCATTTATCGCCTGTTTTAATACATTCTTCACATACATATTCTTTGGGTTCTTTTAACGAAGTTACCTGCCTGATGTGTAAACATACTTGTTCTTCCATTTTATTAATAACTATTTTTCATTCAAATTTCCTAATTCAGGATGAATTCCGCTACAAATTTTTTGCCAGGTCTCGCTCCATCTCCTTTTGAGAGGCGTTGGTGGGAGGCTCTAATACAAAAAACCCATTTTACCATTCTGGTAGTCCCGCATGGCTTCCATAATTTCAGTTTGTGTATTC
>NZ_JBMQQG010000197.1:0-22327 GCF_057362405.1 Ginsengibacter sp. | reverse complement strand
TCCATTTTTCCTGCATTAAATCTTTCATTCTTGTTGTTTGTGTTTGCATTGTTAAATTATTTTAATAATACTAAAGTGCCAGTCCTATTTTTTCCAATTATCTAAACTCATTTCAAATTTTATTTCGCCTTTACCATGTGTACCAACTTCTTTCCATCCATGCATTCTGTAAAATATTTCAGCCCTTGTATTAGGTAATGTTCCCAACCAAACATCCTTTTTACCTTGTGCAAAATACCAGTCAAGCATTATTTTATGTAGCCTCTTGCCAATTCCTATATGTTCAAATTCGGGTTGTACAAATAATGCCCAAATGTTTTTATCTTTTAAATCTGCAATAGCAAAAGCGACAATATTATTTTCTATTTCGCAAACCCAGCCCTTACCTCTTTTAGTTAAAAATTCCTCGCAATCTTCATCCGTTACCAAAGCGGGATTCGATAAAACATTTTCTTTTACGGAATGCCGTACGCTTTGAATTTGTTTTATATCATTAATATTTGCTTCCCTGAAAATCATTTTATAATTCTGGTTATCTTGTTTGCATTTTCCATTAACTCAACTAAGTATTCATAGTTCTCTTTTTCCAGGCAACTTTTAAATTTTCTTAATTGCGAAATATGCTCATTTAAAACGTCTAAAACATTTTCCCTGTTTTGCATAAATATCGGTGCCCACATGGCTGGGCTGCTTTTTGCCAAACGAACAGTGCTTTCAAAACCACCACCGGCTAATTCAAAAATAGCATCTTCTTCTTTTTCCTTTTCCAAAACGGTATTGGCCAACGCAAAAGATGTTATGTGCGATATATGGCTTACATAAGCCGCATGTATATCATGATTTTCCGGATCCATATAAGCGATATGCATTCCAAGTGATTTATAAATATTTTCAACGGTACTAACGGCTTGTTCATCACTCCTTTCTTTTTCACATATTACACACGATCTATCTTTAAAAGCGCCTCTCACAGCAGCTTCCGGGCCACTATATTCGGTACCCCACATTGGGTGAGTTGCCACAAATCGTTTACGCATAGGGTGATCGGCCAATGCTTTGCACAACACAAATTTTGTGGACCCTGCATCTGCCACTATTTGTTTATCGGTTACCAGGTCCATTATTTTTTTCATCACCGGTATTGTTGCATCAACCGGAATAGCAACATAAATAAAATCACTTTGTTTCACCGCCTCTTCCAAAGGCAATGCCTCATTTATTATTCCTAATTCTTTTGCTTTGTCGGTGCTGGCTTTGGTTCTGCTAACGCCTATAATTTTTTTGGCATAGCCTTTATCTTTCATGGCCAGGGCAAAAGAGCCACTAATTAAACCAACACCAACTATAGTCACGTTATTAAACATTCAGTGTTTCTTTTTTAATTCTATCAATCGCTTCGCCAATTTTTTCTTCGGTGGCACACAAACTCACTCTTATATATTTACTTCCTCCATTGCCAAAAATTCCACCGGGTGTTATAAATACATTTGATTGCTGCAAAACCGAGTCACTTAATTCATATCCATCTTTAAACACAGGAGGTATAGCAGCCCAGACAAACAAACCAGCCTGTCCTTTATCAAACTTACATTTCAATAATTGCAGGAGTTCGAACACCTTTTCTCTTCGTTTCGAGTATACTTCATTTAACTTGTCGTGCCAATCCTGCTCTAATTCCAAAGCTTTTGCTGCGGCCAGTTGCACAGGTAGGAACATACCGCTGTCCATATTGCTTTTAAAGCGAAGAATTTCATCAATTCTTTCTTTTTTACCGGCTAACATCCCGACTCTCCATCCCGCCATGTTGTGGCTTTTACTCAATGAATTCAATTCAATTGCCACGTCCTTAGCGCCTTCAACACTTAATAAGCTCATAGGTGTTTTATTCAAAATGAAACTATAAGGATTATCGTGGCAAAGAAGAATATCATGTTTTTTTGCAAAGGCAATCAACTGTTGAAATAATTCTTTTGTTGGCAATTGCCCGGTTGGCATCTGGGGATAATTTACAAACATCAGTTTTACGTTCTTCAAACCCATTTTTTCCAGCTCGGCAAAATCAGGAAACCAGTTATTTTCTTCTTTGAGCGTATAAGGTACTACGTTAGCACCGGCAATTGTTGCGGCACTCTTATAAGTTGGATAACCAGGATCAGGAATTAATACTACATCTCCTGCATTAATATAAGTCATGCAAACATGCATAATTCCTTCCTTACTTCCGATAAGTGGTAATATTTCTGAATCAGGATCTAAATCAACATCATACCACTTCTTATACCATTTTGAAATGGCATTTCTTAAAATGGGGCTTCCTTTATAATTCTGGTAAGCATGGGTGTTAGGCTTTGCGGCCTCCTCTTGTAAAGTTTTGATAACATCAGAATGAGGCGGCATATCCGGGCTTCCAATTCCTAAATTAATAACCTGCTTCCCCGCCTTATTCATATCGTCAATCTCCCTCAGCTTTTGAGAAAAATAATATTCGCCCACTCCTTCCAGTCGTTTCGATAGCTCCATTATTTACCTTTTTTATATACACCGTAAATTCTCAAAGCCTCAGTTATCGGTTGTATATCATTTATCACTTTATTGAATTGATCTATACTTTGAAATTCCAAATCTGCATGAAAGGAGTATCTCCAATCGCTTCCCGGAATCGGGAATGACTGCAGCTTGCTTAGATTAATATCTCCCTCCGCAATTTTTGAAAGCACTTTCGCCAGGCTACCCTTTGAATGATCTGTTTGAAAGTTAATGGAGGCTTTATCTGCATCCTTAACGGCTTGCGCCGACTCAGGAACTTGCAATACTAAAAACCGTGTATAATTATTTTTAAGAGAATGAATGTTTGGCGCAACAACATTTAAATTATATAATTCTGCCGCAAGCTTACTGGCAATTGCGGCTATATGTTTGCTCCTGTGTTGATGAATGTGTTTTGCACTTAATGCAGTATCCTCCGTTTCAATCAGCTTCCAGTTATATTTTTCCAGGAAGTCCATACATTGTAAGAGCGCCATGGGATGAGAGTGTACTTCGCGAATATCCTCGAGGGTTACACCTGGATTGATTAGAAGATTTTGATTTATTTTAAGATACACTTCTCCTATAATTTTTAAATGGCTTTTCTGCAGCAGGTTGTAGTTGGGTAAAATACTCCCGGCAAGCGAATTTTCGATCGCCATTATTCCGCCGTCGCTCACACTCTTTTCAGATGCAATCTTGACCACTTCCCGAAATGTGGAACAACAGATAATTTCAACGTCATTCCCAAAAAACTGGCGGGCGGCTACCTGGTGAAAACTTCCTTCAAACCCTTGTATGGATATTTTTTTGCTCATCGTATTAAAACAAGAATCCCGGCTCTTGGCCGGGATTTCTTTATGTTATCTTTTTATATTAAGTTTTAACAAAAGCCTCCCGGACTATTTCTAAAATAGTAGCTAAAATAAAAAAAGGTATATGCTTTTGTAGTGTTCATTATTTAATTTGCCAAAAGTAAGGATGCTAAATGAATTTTCCAATCAATTTTTTTTAATGGCTCAAAAACAAACAAAAATGTGTTAAACGAAAATAAATTACAGTCGCACCAGCCAGCGGTGTTTTAAAAATAAAAACCGCTTCTTTTCAGAAACGGCTTTTAGATTGCCTGCCAAATAAAAATTTATGACATTATTATACTATCAATAATTATTTCTTTGTAGTGTCAGCAGCCATCTTAGATGTATCTGCAGACATCTTTGAAGTTGTGTCGGCAGCCATTGGAGCCATTTTAGAAGTGTCTGTAGACATAGTAGATGTAGAATCAGTTTTTGTTTCTTCTGAACTTGAACCACCACCACATGCCGCGAGTAATGCAGATGTGCAAACGATAACCAGTAATTTTTTCATGTTAATTTAATTTAGATTTTTATAATTATTTTACGTTTATACCCTTATTTCCAAAAGGTAACCCATGTTAAAAAAGTTTTTTTGATATATTTTTTGGGTTACTTTTCCACATTCTAAGTATTAATTGTAATCCGGGTGAATATATTTGAAAAAGAAAAAGCGCTATTAGAAGGCCTGGCTGCCAACGAAACGAGTGCGATTGAAACGATTTACAGGGAGAATTATAGCACTATTCAGGCATTTATAGTCAAAAATAATGGCTACCCCGAGGATGCGAGAGATATATTCCAGGAGGCGATGATAGTTCTTTTTGAGAAAGCAAAATTGAAATCTTTTGTTTTAAGCTGCCAGATCAAAACTTATTTATATTCAATTTGCAGGCGGCTTTGGCTAAAAAAACTTCAACAGCAAAACAGGTTTTATCCGGCATTTGAACTATTGGATGAAACAATACCCGTTGACGAAGAAATAGATGAACATGAAAAGCTGAATAACGATTTTAATTTAATGGAAAGCGCCTTGCTAAAAATTGGTGAGCCTTGCAAGAGTTTATTAGAAGCTTACTACATTCAAAAAAAATCGATGCCTGAGATTGCTGAATCATTTGGTTACACGAATGCCGACAATGCAAAAACGCAGAAATATAAGTGCCTCATCAGACTCAAGAAATTATTTTTTGCTCAATATAAAAATGGCGAATAAAATATAATATTATGGACGATACTTTACTTTTAGATGCAGTTGAAAGATACAGAAAAGGCGAAATGTCGCCGCAGGAAATTACTTTCTTTGAAGAATTAAGAAAGAGTAATCCGGACATAGATCAATTGGCTGCCGAGCATACTTTCTTTTTAGCGGAACTTGAGAAAATGAGCGACGTTAAAGCATACAAGCACAATCTCGATGAAGTTGAAACCAGGCTCACCAACGAAGGGTTTATTACACGCAGGGAAGCAAAGGGAAAAGCAAAAGTCATTTATTTATGGAATAAATACCGACGGGTTATTGCTGTTGCCGCTTGCATAGCAGGAATTGTTTCCATTTCAACTGCAACAATCGTTTCTATGTATTCAGGAAAGAAACAAGTAGAAAATATTACTCCTCTTGTAGATACAAAACTTAACCAATTTCAACATAAGCTAACTCAGATTGAGACCAGGCTTAACGATGCGTCAACTCAAATAAAAAACCAAGCGAGGCCGACGTTTGAAGCCAACTTTAGGGCCACTGCATTTTTATTAGATGGTAATGGCTTTCTTATTACCAACGCACATGTAATAGAAAATGCCCGTAACATCATTGTTGAAAATAAGAAGGGCGAAGAGTTTCTTGCGAAATCAATTTATGCCGATAAAATTACCGATCTCGCCATTTTAAAAATCTCGGATACGGCCTTTAAGAAAGTTTATGACTTGCCTTATACGTTTCCAAAATATACTGCGGAACTAGGCGATCATATTTTTACATTAGGCTATCCCCGCGAAGAAGTTGTTTATGGTGAAGGTTACCTGAGTGCAAAGTCAGGTTATTATGGCGATACCGCTTCTTATCAAATCAGTATATCTGCAAACCCCGGTAATAGCGGCGGACCTGTAGTTAACAAAAATGGCGATATTATTGGTATTATCAGCAGTAAAGAAACTAATGCTGATGGAGTTGTTTTTGCAATTAAGTCAAAAAACATATACGCCGCCCTAAAAGCCAGTGGAAATGATTCAATAAAACTTCCCCTAGTGAATACTTTAAAAGGGCTCGACAGGGTACATCAAATTCAAAAGCTGGAAGATTTTGTATATATGATTAAGGGAAACTAAGAGAACTTACGAAGTACGATGTTTGATGTACGATGTTGTAAACATTTTTGAGGCGCATCAAGAATTACCTAATATCCATTGCTTATTGCTCCATTCGCCTCGTCAATTCCAAAGTTGCTTAGGATAAACGTCGCTTTCTACTAATGCCTCAATACTATGCTTTACTCCCGGAGCGTCTTCTTTATAAGTAACGCCAAACCATTGGGCTGATGTTTGTATCACTTTTATAGCTCCCTTTTTTTCTTTAATAAATGCATCACCAACAATAGGAATAAAAAATTCTGCTTTTGGTTTATCTCCATTGTCGTGTAGAAATTTTTGAAATAACTTTTGAATGTATTCAAAAGAATTTTGATGAAGACACCAGAAATTCATGCTTACTGATGTATTAGCCGGCAATTCAGTTTTTTTATCATCTTCTTCGTAAACGATCTTATCTCCTTCGGGATAAATTTTTACCCGTTCTGCAATGCTTATTAAATTTCCGCTGCCGTCAACCTGGCAAACGCCACGACTAACGGTGCCATTTTCAGAAAGTGTTTTGGAGAGCTGGTAACCGATAATGCACCATGTATCCGGAGCAACTTGATCATTTAAGAATACTGCTGCTTTTTCAAAAGCGTCTCTTCCGTAAAAATCGTCTGCGTTGATTACGGCAAACGGTTCGTTGATAACATCTTTGGCGCACAAAACCGCATGTGCAGTTCCCCAGGGTTTAGTACGTTCTGCAGAAGGCTTAAAGCCATTTGTAAATGAATCCATCTCCTGCATTACATAAGCCACTTCAACTTTACCGGCAAGTTTTTTATCAAATATATTTTTAAAAGCTTCTGCAAAATCTTCGCGAATAATAAAAACGATTTTACCAAAGCCGCTTCGTATCGCGTCATAAATTGAATAGTCTATTATAGTTTCTCCGGAAGGACCGAAAGAATCCATTTGTTTTATTCCACCATAACGGCTTCCCATGCCCGCTGCTAAAACTAAAAGTGTAGGCTTCATAATTTCTCCTTAATTATATTGTTTGATAGTTAATAAAATTTATTCCCATAGTTGCATTATCTAAATAGCAGATAATAAACCTCATTAAATTTGCCCGCAAAAGTAAGAAACAATTTTTATGCAGTAAATTCAATTGATGGATGTCTTATATAACCCCGGTAACCTGGTAATAAATATTGAGCAATTAAAAAGTGAATTGTTTGACAAACATCATCTGTCTGTACAGATGCTACGATTAGACGCTATTCATCCTGTTGTTTCCGGAAACAAATTTTTCAAATTATTTTATTTTTTAGAAGAGGCCGCAAATTCAACCCATAAACATATCATTACATTTGGAGGGGCCTTTTCCAATCACCTCGCCGCTACCGCCTATGCGTGTAAAGTATCGGGATTAAAATCTACCGGATTTGTGCGGGGAGAAAAACCAAAACAGCTATCACACACATTGCGTTTTTGTATGCAAAATGAAATGAAACTGGAATATATCAGCCGAGATTTATATAAAAAAATTAATGGAGAAGAATTTCAAATAGAACTTATTAATAAATACGGCGATCATACATTAATACCGGAGGGCGGCTTTTCAACTAAAGGGGTTAACGGAGCAAAACTAATCTGTAATTACTTCCGCGATAAAAGATTTACTCACGTGTGTTGTGCAATAGGCACAACCACGACCTTTGCAGGACTTATACACGGCAGTAATGATGAAACAGAAACTATGGGTTTTAGTGTTTTAAAAAACCTGCATGATATAACGGAAAGGCTTACCTTCTTATTTGTTCCATCATCAAAAAAATATTCAGTTATTCATGATTATCATTTTGGTGGCTACGCTAAAAAAACTGCTGAACTTATTTCTTTTATGAATACATTTTATGAAGAAAATAAGATCCCGCTCGATTTTGTATATACCGGTAAGATGATGTTCGGTATTTATGACCTCATTAAGAAAAATCATTTTCCTTCAGGGTCAAACATACTATGCATACACTCGGGTGGTTTGCAGGGAAATAAATCATTGCCTGAAAGAATGCTGAATTTTTAATTTCAATTAACAAGCGATTATATTTGTATTTTATAAAAACAAATAGCTTCGTCCGGTTCCTATGCATAAGTCGATATTTTTTATAACTCTCTTGTTAATTCTGCATCATATTTCTTTTGCACAGGATACGCTTCCGAAAATTTCGGTAACACAACTGGGAAATAAAGTTTTGGTTTCATGGGTTAATCCTTTTGAAAGCGTTACCACCATCAATATTCAACGATCGTATGATAGTCTCAAAGGATTTACTACCATTGGAAGTGTACTAAATGTAAAGGCAAAAGAGAATGGGTATGTTGATGCAAAGGAATTTATTCCTCCGCAGTTCTATCGTGTTTTTATTTCTTTTGAAGGAGGAAGTTACCTGTTTACACAATCACACAGGCCCTCGATTGATGCCGCAAAAAAAGTTGCTGAAGCAAAAGAAAATGAAATTCAGGAAAATGAAATAAAAGAAGTAGTTAAACCAACGCGACCTGTTCAGACCTATTTCGTGCCATCAAAACGAGTGTACACCGGCAAAGAAAATAATGTTATTATTTATTTACCAGATGCAGATAAGAAAAAATATTCAATAAAATTCTTTGAATCAGATGGCACGCCTCTCTTTGAAATTAAAAAAGTAATGGAAACCTACCTTACTCTTGATAAGGTAAATTTTATGCATGCCGGGTTATTTAATTTTGAAGTTTATGCAGATGGATTATTGGTAGAAAAACATATGTTTTATATTCCTAAGGATGGCAAGGCTATGCCTGTGCTTGATGAAAATGGTGCTGAGATAAAATGATTTCTACGTCAAAGACCTTTTCGAAATTTCTTTTAAGTTTTTCTTTCACTTCTTCAAAGTCGATTTTATGGCCCACCTCTTTTTCAATAGAAGTAACCTGCTTGTTTACAATGCCGCAGGGAATAATATTATTGAAATAACTAAGATCAGTATTCACATTTAGGGCAAAGCCATGCATAGTAATCCACCTGCTGCAGCGAATGCCCATTGCGCAAATTTTTCTTTCTTTGCCCGCAACATCCGGATCTATCCATACACCGGTTTCACCTTTGCTTCTATCACCTCTTAATCCATACTCTTTAATTGTGAGTATGATAACTTCTTCAAGGCTTCTGAGGTATTTACCGATATCTGTATAAAATTTCTCAAGATCAATAATGGGATAACCAACTACCTGTTGCAATCCGTGAAAAGTGATATCTCCTCCCCTGTTAGTTCTGAAAAATTCAATTTCCTGTTCCTCCATTTGATGCTCAGTTAATAAAACATTTTCCATGTGCCCGCTTTTGCCAAGTGTATATACGGGCAAATGTTCGCAAAACAAAAGATGGTTTGAAGTTGTACAATCGATGGCATTTCCACTTGCTTCGGCTTTTCTTATTTCAGATTTGATATCTAGATTTTTCTTAACCAATTCTTCCTGGTAATCCCAGGCAGATTTATAATTTATTACACCAAGGTCTTCAAAAATTATTTTTTGTTTGTTCAAATCAAAATATTTTACGGGCAAAGATACAAAGGATTGCAGACGGAAGACTTCTGTAGAAAAGGTGCTATCAACTGATATAACTAAAAACTATCGCAGCCAATAGTCCACCGGCCAACGGCCCCAAGATTGGCACCAGTGCGTATTGCCAACCGCTGGACCCCTTATTAGATATGGGGAGCAACTGGTGCATAATTCGCGGACCAAGATCACGAACGGGATTAATCGCATAACCGGTAGGTCCTCCAAAACTCAAACCAATGCCAAGAACCAATAAAGCAACAGGCAAAGCATCTAAAGAACCCAGGCTATTGGAGGGTGCAACGAGGAATAATACGCTAAGAATAAAAATAAATGTTGCTAAAAATTCTGTCAGAAAATTGTGGCCGGCACTTTTAATTGCAGGGCTTGTAGAAAAAGTTGCCAGGATACTTTCTGCATTTCCGGTAGCTTTATAATGTTGCAAATAAGAGAGCCACACAATTAAGCTACCGGCCATTGCTCCGAGCAGTTGGCCCGCCAGGTATTCCGGTACAACACTCCAACTTATTTTCTTTAAATAAACCAATGCTATGGTTACAGCAGGATTTAGATGTGCGCCACTCGACTTAGCCGCTACATATACCCCGACGAATACCGCAATCGACCATCCAAATGCGATAACGATCCATCCACTATTGTTGCCCTTTGTCTTATTCAATACCACGTTCGCCACTACACCGTTACCCAGTGCAATTAATATTGCTGTTCCCAAAAATTCACTTAAGAAAATCGACATAGAATAATTATTGAAGAGCTTGTTGAATAATGTTTATTTGATAGTTACCTGTAAAATCTGTTAATCACTTGCCCAGGCCAGGGCTGCGTTAATAGCCCGCTTCCATTGATGAATTTCTTTTTGTCTTGCATCATCCTTCATCTGTGGCTCAAAGTTTTTTTCGGCTTTCCAATACTTTTCTATTTCGCCGGTATCCGCCCAAAACCCGATGGCGAGGCCAGCAAGATAAGCGGCGCCTAAAGCAGTTGTTTCAGTTATCTCCGGACGAATTACTTTACAATTCATCATATCACTTTGATACTGCATTAGCAGGTCATTAGCTGTTGCTCCGCCATCTACACGCAATTCTTCAATCGGAATTGCAGCATCCGCGTTCATGGCATTCAGAACATCCATTGTTTGTAAAGCGATACTCTCTATTGATGCCCTGGCAATGTGAGCATTGGTAGTTCCGCGGGTAATGCCAAGCATGGTTCCTCTTGCAAATTGGTTCCAGTAGGGAGCTCCCAGGCCGGCAAAGGCCGGCACGAAATAAACGCCACCGTTATCATTTACTGACAACGCCAGCTTTTCAACATCGGCAGAATTCTTAATGATTCCTAATCCATCTCTTAACCATTGTACCACAGCACCACCAATAAAAACGCCTCCTTCCAGCGCATACGTTGTTACATCACCGATCTTCCATGCGATTGTTGTGAGCAAATTATTTTTACTTAATACAGGTTTATCCCCTGTGTTCATCAACATAAAACAACCGGTGCCATAGGTATTTTTTACCATGCCGGGTTTGATGCACATTTGTCCGAACAGCGCTGCCTGTTGATCGCCGGCAATGCCGCAAACGGGTACCTGTTTTGCAGTAAGAATTTCTTCCGTATATCCATATACTTCGCTGCTCGATTTAACTTGCGGTAACATTGACATTGGAATATGAAACAATTTCAATAAATCGTCGTCCCACTGCAACGAATGAATATTAAACAACATCGTTCGGGATGCATTGGTAACATCCGTCGAGTGTACTTTACCGTTAGTTAATTTAAATAATAGCCAGGAATCGATTGTGCCAAAACAGAGTTCACCCTTTTCTGCCCTTTGCCGGACCCCAGGCACGTTATCCAGTATCCATTTTAACTTGGTGGCAGAAAAATAGGCATCAATCACAAGCCCTGTTTTTTGCTGGATATTTTCAGCATTGCCGGCCTTCTTTAATTCATTACAATACTCCGATGTACGTCTATCCTGCCATACAATGGCGTTATATACCGGTTGGTGTGTGTGCCTGTCCCACACCAGCGTTGTCTCCCGCTGATTGGTAATTCCTATTCCCGCGATATCGTGGATGGTAAGTCCCGCTTTTAAAACCACTTCCGTTGCCACACCCAGTTGCGTGTACCATATTTCATTTCCATCATGTTCTACCCAACCCGGTTGGGGAAAAATCTGTGTGAATTCTTTTTGAGCAGTCGCTTTAATCGCCCCGGTTTTATCAAAAATTATAGCGCGGGAGCTGGTTGTTCCCTGGTCGAAGGATAAAATATATTTTGACATGCAATCGTAATTTGAAAATAAACTATGCTCAATTTAGATAAATAAAAATAGAAAAATTAAAGGCGCGGGACGAATGTTTTCCCGGCATCAATTATCAAGTATGTAATTTGCCGCAACAGATTTAAACAATTCCACCTGGTTATTTTTCCAGGTTTCATCTTTATTCATTTCCTGCGCCATCACTTTTGCTACAAGAGGAGCCACGCGAATACTTTCGCCAGCATCCAGCAACAAGGCCCTCGTTCGCCTGCTCAAAACATCTTCCACGGTTCTTGCCATTTCCTCTCGTATTGCCCAAATTACCTGGGCCTTATTGATTTGTAATCTTTCACTTATCCATTCATCCTCATCTTCTCCAATTATTTTTTTCATAAATAGTTCATCGCTTCCGTAAAAATATAATGGATCACCCTGGTCTGACTCTGCTGAGTACCCATGAATATGTAAAGAAGCAGTCGCCGATGCCACCTGCGCCCATCCCGATTCTTTTTCAACCCGGTCAATCATATCCTCCCCCATTTTTCTATAAGTTGTCCACTTGCCTCCAATAATAGAAAACAGTCCGGAAGTCGATACCAGTATTTTATGGCTTCGTGAAATTTCCTTTGTCTCGCCTCCTTCAGCCGCCGCCAGTGGCCGAAGTCCAGCAAAAACGCTCAAAATGTCTTTTCGTGTTGGCGTTACCGTTAAGTACTTGCCTGCCGTTTCAAGAATGAATTGAATTTCCTTCTCCAGGGCCACAGGTTCAAGGGAAATATCTTTTACGGGCGTATCGGTTGTACCCATTAAAAGTTTGTTATGCCAGGGTACGATAAACAAAACCCTTCCATCGCTGGTTTCGGGTATCATCATCGCATCATCTCCCGGGAAAAATTTTTTATCAAGTACCAAATGAATTCCCTGGCTTGCAGCGATATTTTTCCTGGAACCCGGTTTATCCATCTGTAAAATTTCATCAACAAATACGCCTGTAGCATTAATTACAACTTTTGATTTTATGGGAAAGTGCTCATTGCTTTCTGTATCAAAAACGATGACACCGCAAGTTTTTTCCTGCTCTTTAATTAACCCAATCACTTTCATGTAATTGGCAGCATAGCCGCCCTTATCAAAAATTGTTTGGGCAAGATTAACAGCCAGCCTGGCATCATCAAATTGTCCATCGTGATATAAAACACCCCCGGCTAAATTTTTGGAGATAATGCCCGGCAGTTTTTCCATTACTTTTTTACGAGGAATAAAAACGGAAGGACCCAGGCTTAAATGTCCCGATATCCAATCATATAATTTCAAACCCATGGTATACTTCAGCCGGCTCCACCAGTTGTAGACAGGAATTATAAAGGTCTGATTTTTTACGAGGTGAGGCGCATTTTTTGAGAGCAATCCTCTCTCGATAGTTGCTTCCCTCACAAGACTAATATTGCCTTGCGCAAGATATCTTACTCCACCATGAACGAGCTTTGTGCTTTTTGACGAAGTAGATTTAGCGAAATCTGATTGCTCAACTAACAGTGTCGCATAGCCGCGGCTTGCAGATTCTACCGCAATTCCCAAACCGGAAGCTCCACCGCCAATTACGATAACATCCCATTTATCGGTACTCTTTATTTTAGCTATTGTATCTTCTCTATTCATAGCGAACTTCAGAAAACAAAAATCATTTTTCCTCTTTTGTCAAATAAGGTTCAATTGCCTTTTGCCAGATGTGATAACCTTTGGCATTCATATGAAGATTGTCTTCTAAAAAAATATCAGGCATTGGATTTCCTTTTTCATCGAGCATTTTATGATAGACGTCGACAAACACGGTTTTCTTCTTCGAGTGCAAAAATTGTTTAATATACGTATTCGCGATGACCATCCTTGGCATCAGATTTTTTCTTGACGGACTAGGTTTAATTGAAATAAAAATTATTGGAACTCCCGGCATTGCTGATCGAATAATATTGAATAGTTTTTTAAACCTCGTTAAAACAATTTCAGGCGTAATATTATCAGAATATGCTAAATCGTTCTCGCCGGAATAAATTACAATTTGCCGTGGATGATATGGAATAATAATATCATTTGCATAGCGGATAGCGTCGGAAAGTTCGGAACCTCCAAAGCCACGGTTGATAACGGTTTTATCCGGGAAATAGCTTTGTACATCTTCCCACTTACGGATCGACGAACTACCTACAAACAAGATAGCGTTCTTTGGAGGGAATTGAACGCTGTCAAGTTTTTTGAAATGCTGAATTTCGTCGTAATACGGTGGTTGATTTTGCGCATGGGTACTAGTATGAATGAGACACACAAATAAAAGACCGGCAATAATTTTTGACATCTTATTTTTTTTTGAATGAATTATTTTTTTCAATAATCTTTTGTCCGTTTACGAAGGTCATTAAAATTTGAGCGTATGACATATGTTTTATAAGATGATTGAAATTACGAAAGCCTCTTTTAATTATCGTCTAAAATAAATTCAATTTAATCTGTGAAGAGAAACCTATGTTATGCAACGATTTTCTTTTGCCAGGGAGGAAAAAATTTTGATCGATTTGTTTTAGATTATTCCGGCGAATTTTTAATTTAGAATGATGGACGTCAACCAGGATAAACTTACCATGTCGGCCGGACGGCTGGAAGCCCTTGGAGATGGCATTTTCAGCGTTGCCATGACGTTTCTCATCATTGAACTTAAAATACCTTCTGTACAGGGAAATTCTCTAAGAGATTTATCTCACGCCTTATACGAAATACGGCAGGAAATTTTTTGCTATTTCATAAGTTTTGTGGTTTTAGGAATTATGTGGTTTGGCCACCGAATGGTTTTTGAATATATCTCCCGAACAAACCGATATTTTATTTTCCTTGGGGTTTTATTTTATATGGTGGTGTGTCTCGTTCCGTTTAGCACCCGGTTTCTCGCTGCAAATACTTTGCACTGGTACGCTATAATGATGTATGGATTGAACCTGAGTTGCTGTAATCTTACTTTATATGCCCAATGGTTATATGGCATTCGCCGGCCGGCATTACACGCCAGGAAATTACCGGCAGAAGTAAGAAGAGAGGCCAACATCCTGTTTCTAATTTCACCTTTATTTTATGCAATTGCTATCGCCATTTCTTTTTTCTTTCCGCTCGCAAGTATCATCATATTTTTTATTACTCCTATACTTTACCTGTTACCAAATAAATTAGATAAATATCTTCCCTGATTTTCTGGAGGTAAGAATCCATGCGGTTTATCTAAAAGAGCTTAGCCATTTCCTGATATGTCCATGTGTTTCCTTTTTCAAAAAACTCGTACGTCTTATCCCAATCGGGGCCAACACCCCAGCACACCATGGCAGAAACAATTTTCGTTTTGCCGTCTCCTGCATCTTTGAATTGGATAATTTCCTGCAGGTTTTCATCTTCATTTTGAACACTTAAAGGGAAAGAGTTATTCAATTTTACCTTCAACGTTAGTAACTCCTTTTCTATATAATTTATGATAACCAGTTTTATAGATGAAGGATCAGAGAGCGTCTTGGTACTGTCGTAATTAGTTAGAATATAGCCGCCCATTTTCAATTCAATATGCGCCAACGGTGCAATCCATTTTTTTAATTGGCTGTCGTTTGTAAAAAGTTCCCAGGCTTTGGAAATATCAACAGGAATTGCCATTTCAAGACGAAGAACCTTTTCGCCGGTTTGGTTTATATAAGATGTGTTGGTTACTTTTTGAGCGAATGTAAAAAGACCACAGATTGTTAAGCAAGCAACAATTAAAGTCCTTCTCATAAGTTTTGGTTTTAGTTTTTTAAAAGTATTTTCAACACCAAAAATCTTCTTCAAAATACAAATTAAAATTAAGTTTGGATTTTCTGAAATGCCGGACGGCATTAAATTTTTATGATTGGCATTTCAATAATATCTATTTTATTAATAGCAACAAAAATGGCAGATAAAAATCCGCCATTCAAACAAAACATAAATATAAAAATCTACAGTGTCAGCGCTTCATTCATATTCCTTACAGCATCGGCGCTTTTAGCAAATGCTGCCTGCTCCTCAGCATTTAATTTATAATCAATAATTTTTTCCCAACCGTTTTTACCAAGTACAACGGGCACACCAATACAAATATCTTTTTGTCCGTATTCACCGTCCAGCATAACACTGCAAGGCATCAGTTTCTTTTCATCCCGTAAAATAGCTTCAACCAGAAATGCACCAGCAGCACCAGGAGCGTACCATGCACTGGTACCAAGCAAGCCGGTGAGTGTGGCGCCACCGACCATCGTATCTGCGGCTACTTTTTTTAAGGTCGCTTCATCTAATAAATTGGAAACAGGCGTTCCATTGTATGTCGCTAACCTCGTTAAAGGAATCATAGTAGTATCGCCGTGGCCTCCAATAACAACTGCCTGCAGATCCTGCATAGAGCAACCTAAAGCAACAGATAAATAGTATTTGAAGCGACTACTGTCTAAAGCGCCGCCCATTCCAATAATACGATTCTTTGGAATCCCGCTCGATTTCAATGCGAGATAAGTCATTGTGTCCATCGGGTTGCTGATAACAATAATAATTGCATCCGGCGACTGATCTAAAATATTGTGTGTAACGCCCTTTACAATGCCGGCATTTATACCGATCAATTCTTCTCTAGTCATTCCTGGCTTACGGGGAATACCAGAAGTGATAATCACAACGTTACTTCCCGCCGTTTTCTTATAGTCATTTGTGCTGCCAATAATTTTAGTGTCGCTTCCGAGCAATGCTGCACTTTGTGAAAAGTCAATTGATTTACCTTCGGATATGCCTTCTTTAATATCAAGCAAAACCAATTCTTCGCAAAGCTCTTTCCTTGCGATGTTATCGGCACAAGTAGCTCCTACTGCACCTGCACCTACTACGGTTACTTTCATTTTATCGTATTTATTTTAGAAAATTATTTTCCGGCCAAAGGTAATTGAATAATGCTTTTATAAAAAAGTAAAAAAGAATACCATCGAATACTTTTTTACAGCTTCTTTAACTAGCCGGCTTTATTCTTTATTCTAATTTAATAGTCTATTTCCAAACACTACCATGAAGCGGCATTTATTCTTAATGTTTATTTTTTCATTGTTTGGCTCTATCAAATCTACTGCAGCAATCCATTTAGTGGCCTTAACCAGTGCAGGGAGTTCAACAGTTACATTGCAATGGAATATGGTGAATTATCCTGGAAGCACCGCCTATATTTTATTTAAAAGCATTGATGGAGTTGTTTGGTCGCCGGCCGCTGCAAATCCCGTTTTCAGAAATTATACAGCATCAACAATACTTGCTTACCGCGATAATTTTACAGATGAACAACAATTGTATTATCGGGTAAAAGTGTATGATACCAATGAAAATATTGTTGAAATTTCAAATACCGCAAGTGTTAATAATCCAAAAACCAATCATCCAAACGCAAGGTCCGTACTCAAACGAGACCCTACAATTACTAAGCCGGAGATTGGGAACACCAGCAACGCATGGCAAATTATGCCCAACCCGGTACGAGATATGCTCAATCTTAATTACAGAAGGAACGACTTAATAAAAGGCGTAATTAATGTAGTGATACAGGATGCTTCGGGAAAAATAGTACTTCGTTTCAGAGCGGCATCAAATAATAAGCAACTACACGTACCTGTTAGTAACCTTCACGCCGGTATTTACTTCATTAAAATAAATGTTGCTGCCGATGTGCAATTGAATGATAAATTCATCAAGCAATAAATTATGCGACAATAAATTATTAATTACAAGGATTTGACGACAACTATTAGTTTGAATGCATTGATTCCTTTAGTGTAAGAAATGGCTATTACAATTCATCGGAGATCAGGTCGGTATTTACACTTCCTTCAAAATTCTTTTTAAGATTTCCCTTTTTATCATAAACGAAAATAGAAGGGAGGTTTCTCACTTTAAAAAATACAGGGAAGAAAAATTTTGTATCTCTCGCCATCGTAATTTGCGGGTAGTCGGCAATCTTATAGTTCTTATAAAACACCATCATCTCATTATATGGCAGATAGGTGATCATAACGATCTGGGCATTCTTAAATTTATCAATATTAGCGATTAATTTTTCAGTCTCATGCTGGCAATGTTCACAATCAGGACTAAAAATCATAAAAACAACGGGCTTATTTTTTTTAAGGTCATTCCGCGTGAATGTAGTACTGTCAGGCGCCTTAAATACGGTAAACTCGGGAATAGTAGGAAACCTCTGGTAAACGGGTGCTGTACTATCTTCCTGCGAAAATGCAACTATGTAGAAAAATATAAATATGGGCAATAAGAATATTTTTTTCAAGAGTATAAATTTTGAATAAAGATATATGAATAAGAAAAAATAAAAATGTAAAAATTAGGCTGTTGCTTCATTTTGAAATTTTCATGTCAATTCAATTTTCATTTTCGTTCCTTTTTAATACCTTCACGCCCTTAAAAAAAAGTTATGGCATCTACTTCAGATATGAGAACAGGACTGATATTAAAAATTGACGGTAGCCTTTACACTGTGATAGAATTTGGTCAAAACAAAACTGCCCGGGCGGCGGCAAAAGTTTGGGCAAAACTAAAGGGAGTTGATAATAGCCGTACAATTGAACAAACATGGAACAGCGGTGAAACAATCTTTCCTGTGAGAGTTGAAAAAAAGCCCTACCAGTTTTTATATAAAGATGATACGGGTTATACTTTTATGGACACAACTACCTACGAGCAAATTTCTGTACCTCCTGAAATGGTTGATGCACCACAGTTTTTGAAAGATGGCCAGGAAGTCTCTGTTTTAATAAATGGAGAAACTGACCAGCCAATGGGTGTAGAACTTCCTGACAAAATTGTTGTATTAGTGACCTACAGTGAACCTGGCGTAAGAGGCGATACTGCTACCCGCACACTAAAACCTGCAACGGTTGAAACAGGCGCCACCGTTAACGTGCCGTTATTTGTAAACGAAGGTGAACTGATACGGGTAAATACAAAAACAGGTGAGTACGTAGAAAGAGTTAAGGAATAATACTCCGGTTTGCCGTTATCAAAAATAAGATCTGTTTGGATCAAATGATTATAAATTCATCTCCCGAATTTTTCCTTTTTTGAGCAAAAAAACCAGCATTTTTTGCTAATAATCTTTAGTTTCCTTTAAAAATCTTTCGATTTCTTCCATTTTTTTATTTTTTTAAAAATGCTATTTTCATAAATCATCCCTATCTTAGCTGCCTTCTTTCCATAACATAAATTTAATTTGTAAATATGGACATTAAACAAATTCAGGAACTTGTAAAGCTTGTTAATAAAAGTAATATCGGTGAGCTTAGTATTGAGAAAAACGACTTTAAAATCACGATAAAGCAAAAGAAACAACCTTCACAACAATTTGCGGCTCCCGTCCAACAATATGTGCAGCCACAACAAGTACTTCCGCCAGCAACGTCTCCGCCGGCAAATGTAAAAACTCCGGAAACCCCTTCTACAAAAACAGACAATCTTCTCACAATTAAGAGCCCGATGATCGGAACGTTTTACCGCCAGTCAGGTCCCGGTAAACCAATATTTGTAAATGTGGGCGATGAGGTTGAAGAGGGACAGGTTGTTTGCATTATCGAGGCCATGAAACTTTTTAATGAAATTGAAAGTGAAGTATCCGGCACTATTGTAAAAGTTCTGGTTGAAGACGCTTCGCCAGTGGAATTTGACCAGCCTCTGTTTTTAGTAGAACCTGCTTAAACTATTAATTAGCAAATGTGCTGATAAACCAATTTGCTAATTGAAATCACGAGCGGAACAAAACATTTTATCATGAAAAAGGAGCTGATCGAGTCGAATCCAATTTTAAAATTGACTTTTGATTTTTCTCTGACTGTGATTGATTATTGCGATATGTTGAATGATATAAAAAAATACACATTAAGTCGGCAACTACTTAGATCTGGTACTTCTATCGGAGCAAATTCCATGGAATCACAGAATGCAGAAAGTAAAGCAGACTTCATACATAAAATAAAAATTGCCGCAAAAGAAGCGGACGAAACGCAATATTGGCTGATGCTTTGCAATTATTCAAAAAATTATCCGGGTAGCAATTCTTTACTTGAAAAACTTGAGCAAATCCAAAAAGTTCTTAACAAGATATTGGGTACTGCAAAGAGAAAAAACCCAACCAGTTATTTGCTTAGCTTTTTAATTTTTTAATAATTAGCTAATGAGACAAACCGACAATTTGTACTGAGAAATGTTTTACCATTTAAAAACTTCCAAAAATTAGCATATTAGCACATCAGCTAATTAGCACATTAATACGACTATGTTTAAAAAAATACTTATTGCCAACAGGGGTGAGATTGCTTTACGGATTATCAGGACCTGTAAGGAAATGGGCATTAAAACTGTTGCGGTTTATTCAACCGCTGATAAAGATAGCCTTCATGTAAGATTTGCCGACGAGGCAGTTTGTATTGGAAAACCAGCCAGCATCGATAGTTACCTCAACATTCCGCACATAATGGCTGCCATTGAAATTACCAACGCAGATGCTATACATCCCGGCTATGGCTTCCTGGCAGAAAATTCGAAATTTGCCCAGATATGTACTGACCATGGAATAAAATTTATCGGTCCCACCCCGGAAATGATCAATAGCATGGGCGATAAAATAACGGCGAAAGAAACCATGATAAAGGCGGGGGTTCCTGTTGTGCCGGGCGGTGAAGGCTTATTAAAAAGTGTAGACCACGCCAAAGGACTTGCAAAGGAAATTGGATACCCGGTAATTTTAAAAGCAACCGCCGGCGGTGGTGGCAAGGGGATGCGTGTTGTGTGGGAAGAGAAAGATATTGAAAAGGCGTTTGACAATGCGAGGACCGAAGCTGCTGCCTCATTTAAAAATGACGGCATTTACATGGAAAAATTTGTAGAAGAGCCAAGACATATTGAAATACAAATTGCGGGAGACCAATTCGGAAATGTATGTCATCTTAGCGAACGTGATTGTTCGATTCAAAGGCGTCATCAGAAGTTGGTAGAAGAATCTCCGTCGCCTTTTATGACTCCCGAGCTTAGAGAAAAAATGGGGGAAGCTGCTATTAAAGCGGCATCGGCTATAAATTATGAGAGTGTTGGCACTATTGAATTTTTGGTAGATAAGCATCGCAATTTTTATTTCATGGAAATGAACACGCGGATCCAGGTGGAACATTGTGTTACTGAAGAAGTGGTTAATTACGATTTAATTAAAGAACAAATAAAGATTGCTTTCGGCGAAAGTATCTCGGGCAGAAATTATTATCCTGAAATGCATGCAATAGAATGCAGGATCAACGCTGAAGACCCGTACAATGATTTTCGCCCATCGCCGGGACGTATAACCGTGTTGCATCAACCGGGTGGACATGGTGTTCGGGTTGACAGCCATGCATATGCTGGTTATGTGATACCACCTTATTACGATAGCATGATTGGAAAATTAATTGCGGTTGCACAAACCCGTAATGAAGCAATTAACACCATGAGTCGTGCCCTGAGTGAATACGTAATTGAAGGAATAAAAACAACTATTCCATTTCATAAAAAGCTAATGAAAAATGAAAACTTCCGCTCTGGGAATTTCACCACCAAATTTTTAGATAATTTTAAAATGGAATAACAGTAAAAGCGGCCAGTCTTTTACATTGCCAATGTTTCAAGGCAAATAATTGATTCTTTAAATTGGCGACTTTCCGTAAAGTATTTTAATGTGATTAGAACAAAAGGGCCACGCTTTAAAAGCATGGCCTTCTTGTTGAGGGGTTAATCTCATAGGTTCAGATAACAATAATTTGAATTTTCACAAAGGTCCTTTGATTGAAAAGGCTTGCGTGTAATAAAATATCGTATATATTATAGAATTTTTTCTACATTTTATTTTATTTAAAAAATATAAACTCAGTTTTTTTGGAAAAATTTTACTTTTTCTATCTATCAACAAATTGAATAACCCTGATGAGCATAACAGGAAGGAATAAACGAAATTTATTTAGCACACAAAATAACTACTGAAATAAAGCAGCTATATGGCGACCGGACAATTAATCATAATTATATAAGAATACTTTCAACGTTTCGCTTATCTTTTTTGCTTGCAGGCATTTGCCCAAACAATCATCGATAGGATTAATAACATTCGTAAGGTTGTTGCATAAATAAACACTGACTCAGGTTACCCGATAAGAAAATTGGAGAAAGAAGAATTTTTTAGAGCAAATGACCGACAATGGTTGGGGAACTCACAGGCTATTTCAAAAATTGGCCGGCAGGCAAATTTATTGAGTGGATTGGTTTATCAAGTTGTGTTAACATCGTCGTAGCAGACTAGTCAAAACGATGGAATGTAGATTCTATTGTGATAATGATAAAACGATAAAGACAATATTAAGCGGCGCAAGGCGGTGCAGAGGGCAACCCGAACAAGATTGGGCCATGGGATATCTTAAAATATTTTTGCAGTTTAAAAAATTGTTGGAAAAGAAACGGTGATTAATGGCCTTTTGTAATTTGATATCCCTAACCGAAAATCTAAACAAGTTATTTAAAGAATCAGCCAATTAGTGAACTGATAATCTCCTTCGTATATTCGAAACTTGTATGATGATGTGCATGAATTCCTTCTTTTTTTGCAGCTTCAACCAGCATTGGACGATCGTCAAAATATAGACATTCATGCGGTTGCGCC
>NZ_JBMQQG010000196.1:0-8209 GCF_057362405.1 Ginsengibacter sp. | reverse complement strand
TATTCCCGTAATAGAGCCAATGATGGGAAAGGAAATGATTATTTATAAAGCAAAAGGTTCAATGAAATATGCGCTGGCAGGAGTTAAAAATTATATGTCGTTACATGTTTTGCCGATATATGGCTCCAATACATTATACTCGAAATATAAATCTCTTTTGCCTAAAGCAAACTTTCAAAAAGGCTGCATCAATTTTAATGATGGTGAAGAAATGCCTTTGGAAATAGTAAGACATCTAATGGTCGATTGTTCAAAAATAGACCTTGTTAAAATTCGGGAGGATTATTTAAGAGAGAAGAAATTAAAGAGTAAAGCAAAGAGGTGAACACTTTTTTTAAAATCAATATTGCGGCGGAAAGAAAATTATAAAGTTGATCGGGACGAAACCGTGAACTGTGGCTGATTGCGGATGCGCATTAAGATAGAGGTGCCAGTGGACAAATAATTTATTAAAAAACTTGTTTTAAACTTTTCAAACTTCATGAACCAAAAAGCCTTATCTATCCGCCCTTTTATTGGTGCTAAAGACTTTGAAGTATCAAGGAATTTTTATCGCGACCTGGGTTTTGAGGAAAGCATTTTATTCCACAACATGTCATATTTCAAAACCCAGGGCCTTGGATTTTATCTACAAGACGCAGATGTGAAAGACTGGATAGATAATACGATGGTTTTTATGGAAGTTGAGAATGTTGATGAATATTGGATCGAGCTATTGGCGCTGAACTTAACAGCGAAATACAAAAATGTAAAACTAACGCCAATTAAAAAATACGATTGGGGCAGCGAATGTTTCCTGCACGATCCCTCGGGTATACTTTGGCACTTCGGAGAGTTCCCCGGTAAACGAAATCAATAAACAGCTAAACAAATTACAATCATGAAAACTATGACCTGTAAACAATTGGGGGGAGCGTGCGACATAGCGTTTAATGCAAACACATTTGAAGAAATGGCTGACATGAGCAAGAAACATGGTATGGAAATGTTTCAAAAGGCGATAAGGATCATCTTGATGCAATGAATGAAATGAAAGAACTTATGAAGACGCCGGATGCAATGAAAACATGGTTTGAAACGAAAAGAAAAGAATTTGAGGCGCTGCCGTAAAGCATGTAGTGAACAAGTGAAATAAGGTGTGGTTTTTCGCAATAGAAATGGCAAATAATTAATACTAATTTTGTTAAAAGTATCGTGGAATGTTGATGCTTTCTTGCGCTTACTCATCTGGAAGTATTAATTCATTCATAAATGAAACAAGCATCTGTAAATACGCAGGCTATTTTAAAAAGAATTACGGATGCTGTAATTGCTCTCGACAAAGATTGGAGTTTCACCTACGTAAACGAAGCAGCAGAACTTTTTTTTGGTAAACCCGCCCATTATCTTATTGGCAAAAATTTCTGGCTTGAATTTCCAAATGAAGCAGGTAGCAATTTTTATAAAGCCGGCATTGACGCAATGGATAGCCAGCAAACTATTTCTATAGAAACGTATAACCAGGAAAAAGAGATGTGGCTTCAAAATAATATGTATCCGTCACCTGACGGGCTTACAATTATATTTTGTAATGTAACCGCTAACAAACAAGCTGCGTTTAATGAACTGCAAAAGCGGATAGAATCGGAACAGAAATTACATGTTGAAAAAGACCTTTCGGATAAAATAATAAATAGTTTGCCCGGTATATTTTACATGTCGGATCAAACGCCCAGGCTTTTGCTTTGGAACAAAGCGTTTGAAACTATTTCAGGGTATACGGCTGAAGAATTAGGATCGATGGTGCCGATTAATTTGTTTGAACCCGGAGATCATCTGCACTTTATGGCTTCTATGGAAAAGGCCTACAGGGAAGGCTTTGCCGATACTGAAGCAAGGCTTATCAGTAAAGACGGGAAGGTAACGCCATTCTATTTTACAGGAGTTAGAACTGAATATATGGGAAAGCCCGCGATGCTGGGCGTGGGTATTGATATTACAGAAAGAATTAAAGCAGAACAAGCTACAAAGGAAAGTGAAGAAAAGTACCGAAACCTCTTTGAAAGAGCCAGCGAAAGTATTGTGGTGCACGACATGACCGGAAATATTCTTGATGTAAATTTTGCCTCTGCAGACTTTTCAGGCTATTCAAAGGGTGAATTAATAAGAATGAAAATAACCGATCTTCTTTTCGCGGAAGACCTGGTGCTATTACCAATACCTCTTGAGAGGTTACAAGCCGGCGAAACAACGCTTACCCGTAGACGAATAAAGACAAAGACGGGTGTGATACGCATAATGGACGTTAGTTCCAGGATGTTGCCGGAGGGCAACGTTATGGCTATTGTAAGAGATGTTACCGAAAAAAGCGAAGCCGAAAGGGCATTAAGTATCAGTGAACTTCGATTTCGCACGTTGGCCGGCAATGCACCAACCGGAATTTTTGAAACTAACGTTAAAGGTGAAACGATATATGCCAATGTTAAAATGGTAGAGTATACCGGCCTTAGTTTTGATGAATTGCTGGGAACAAACTGGATCAAATCGATACATCCGGAAGATCGAAAGGGAGTATTGAAGAACTGGGAGGAGAACGTCGAAATGAAAAAAGAATCATCATCTGAGTATAGAATGGTTCATACAAATGGCGAGGTGAGATGGGTAAGTGGAAAAGCAGTTCCCGTTTACGATAAAAATGACCACTTCTCCGGTTATCTTGGTACCGTTTCCGATATCACAAAAGAGAAACTCGCTCTCCTGGCTCTCAAAGAAAGTGAAGAAAAATATAGAACCTTAGTGGAACAGGCATCGGATGGAATTTATATAGCAGATGCCAATGGCCGCATTGTAACGGTGAATTCAAGCGGTTGCCGTTTATCTGGATATTCCCGGGATGAAATCATAGGTAAGACAATTGATGAATTTGTTCCGGAAGAAGAACTTGTAAAAAATCCGTTGCGCTTTGATGAACTAACGGCTGGTAAAACGGTAATTTCAGAAAGGAAAATAAGAATAAAAAGCGGCGACATACTGCAGATAGAGAGTATCACAAAAATGCTGTCAGATGGCAGGATACTCTCGTTCGTTCGCGATATTACAGAACGCACAAAAGCCCGCGACGAAATCATTAAAGAAAAGAATCTTTCCGATTCCATCATCAACAGTTTGCCCGGTATATTTTATTTATATGATGAAGGCGGGAACTTCCTTCGATGGAATAAAAACTTCGAATTCGTTTCAGGTTATATCGATACTGAAATACTAGAGATGAAACCGCTTGATTTTTTTGATGCCGGTGAAAGAGATTTATTGAAAAAGAAAGGAGAGGAGGTGTTCACCAGGGGAATGGCAGATGTGGAAGCCCATTTCCTTACAAAAGAAAAAACGAAGATTCCATACTACTTCAATGGCTGGAGGGTTATGTTCGAAGGGAAGCCTTGCCTGATAGGCGTTGGGATCGATATATCAGAAAAAAGAAAATCAGAAGAACTATTAATAAAATCACATGAAGATGTAAGGAGACTTGCCTCACATCTTACACAGGTACGCGAAGAAGAACGCAGGAGAATTGGCCGCGAAATTCATGACGAGCTTGGGCAACAACTTACGGCCATAAAAATGGATGTTGCGTGGATCGATAAAAGGACGCCCGGTGAATCAGGCCTTATTAAAAACAAATTAAAAAATATTATAGGGCTGCTCGATGGAAGTAATGAATCTGTAAGAAGAATATTGACTGAGCTTAGCCCCGGCATTATTGATAATCACGGATTGCTCGAGGGGCTTGAAAGTCTGAATCGCCAGTTTGCGGCGGCCACCGGCATATCTGTGGAATTTACGACCAATGAATCAAGAATTAATTTAGTGCAGGAAATTGCCAATTGTATTTTTCGTGTATACCAGGAATCGCTTACCAATATTATGCGTTATGCACAGGCGGACAAAGTTGTAACTTCATTAAATATTACTAAAGATACAGTTGATGTAACCATCAAAGACAATGGAAAAGGATTTGATACAACTGCAATTCAAACCAAAAAATCGTTTGGCATATTAGGAATGAAAGAACGGGTGCTTTCGCAGAATGGAAAATTTGATTTGCAATCAAAGATGGGAAGAGGAACAAAGATTACGGTGACTGTTCCCCACAGGACTGAATAAAATCTGAAATTATTTGTAATAAGATGAAACGAATTATTTTAGCCGACGACCACAGCTTTATACGTTTAGGTCTTATACAGATTCTGAAAGATGAATACCCCAATGTGGAGATAACAGAAGTAAGCGATGGAGAAAGCCTGGTAAAGGCAATAACCTTACAAGATTTTGACCTTGTAATATCCGATCTTGATATGCCGGGCAGAAGCGGGCTCGAAGCCCTGGAACAAATAAAACTTACGAAACCTGGGTTGCCTGTTTTGATACTTAGTATTTATCCCGAAGAATTATATGCGGTCAGGGTTTTAAAGGCTGGCGCTTCAGGATATATGAATAAAAACGCTGCGCCGTATGAATTGATTACGGCTGTTGAACGAATCTTCTCGGGACGAAAATATATTACTCCTGACATTGGTGAAAAATTATTGGAATATCGCGACCTAAATAAAAAGCCCCACGAATTACTTACCAACAGGGAATTTGAAATTTTCAAACTCCTTGCCTCCGGCAAAACAATTACACAAATTTCTGATTCACTTTCATTGGCACTTACAACCATCAGCACTCATCGCGGAAGAATTATGAAAAAGCTGGATCTGGCTACTAATTCTGACTTAACCCGCTATGCCATTGCTCACAACATTATAAGGGATATCGATCTTAGATAAATAATTTTTCTCGCCAGGGATGGTACATTACTATCAACGAACGGTGCCGGGCTATTATACTCCATTATAGTATAACTACTACCTGTACTCGTTATTAAATACTACTTACCTAAGGCATAGATTGCTATCAAAAATTATTGGATAATTAAGGTTCTTTGCGCATTCAAAAAATTTACATGCAGGTATTAATCGTAGATAACTCACGGCTGATTATTGAAAGACTAAGGCTGATGCTTTCCGAAACTGAAAATTTTATTGGCGCTTACGGCGCTGTTTCTTTTGATGAAGGTGCTTGCTTTCTGAGCGAAATAAAGCTTAACGTAGTTTTAATAGACAGTGGTTTGCCCGGCAGTGAATGTATTGACTTATTGAAAAAAGTGAAGGAAGTAGACCTCAATACAAGAGTAATTGTTTTATTAAACGGAGAAGATGATCATATACAATTAAAATATAAAACATCCGGTGCCGATTTCATTTTTGATAAATACCACGAATTTGAGAAAATACCCGCGACGATAAATTCTATTGCTAATGATATAAAAAGAAATAGAATTAATGGAAACTGACAACCGGTAAAAAAACGTTATTCAAAACTTACGTGAAGCGAAATATATCTGCGATGAAATAGGGTATGTAAAATTATACAAGAAAGCCGCGGTGGAGTTGTGGCGCTGGGAGCCTGACCCCGGAAAGGATTTATACTGTGGCTCATACAAGTAGTTTAACACAAGCAGTTAAGAGACTCATTGACGTTACCGGGAAGAATCAAAAATAGCTCTGGTGTTTGATGATCATAAACAACAGGGTTTACAACTTAATATTAAACAACCCCTGCTTACCTGCTGAAACTACATCCTATGTTTAAACCTGAGCGAATGAAAATTCGCGACACCTTCAACAGGCCGTTTCATATTTTGAGCGGCTTGTTTGTTGTTTGAAAAAAAATCAGGATAGTAGATCAGAATTTTTTTATTGCAGAAGTGATTTCCATTTCTTTGTTTTATTCCGGTAGCGGCATCGTTCAGCACCTAATTTACGCTTCTGAATATTTAGCCATCATTACGCAAAGGACGATTACGATCTGTGAGCATTATATGAGAACCAAGCAGGAATAAAAAGAGAGAGTTTATCCCTGCGGCGGCTAACTTGAATCCACTCATTTCCCATCGCCATTTTCCGCAAGTACAAACTTTTGTTTCAATTTTCTTTTTTCGTACAGGCTGTATTTATATTCGCCGGGCATCACGTGCGTTTCAGCATCGTTATCTGTATGTTGATGATGGCGGCCATCTAATTTACCTTGTCCTCCTTCCATAATGTTTTGTCCTGCACCGTTTTTATCACGGGCCTGCCTGACTGGATTGATCGTTACTTCCAGTGTTATGTCTTTGGGAATATCTGCAATGTTGTAACCGGTGCCAAACCATTTTTTATAGGGTATGGCTATTTCATAAGTGAGCTTATTGTCGTCATCCCAATTCATCGCAACATGAATTCCTGAAGTATCATTTATTGGGATGATACCATTTCTCGTAGCAAAGCCTTTTACCTCCATCATGGTATTTTGTAAAATAAAATTGGTACGTCGGCTTTGTTGTTCTGCATCGTCAGTTGTAGGCAGGGAAGCGGACGTTTGTGCAATAGGAAAACTAATGGACACGGTGTGTTTGCCTTTGACACCCACCGCAACTTCCATTCCTGCACGAATGATTTTTGTCTGAAACATATCATCAGGTGCCTGGAAACACAAATACAAGTTTGTATCATCGTTGGCAAAAGCAAAAAACAATTTAGTGCCACTATCGTATAAGCGTAGGGGCAGTTTCCAGTCAGTTGCTTTACCATCTATCTTTATTGGAGAATTTACCCATGCTGACTTCGGCACATCTTCCTGCGCAAAAGATACAACTGAAATTAACAGTAATGCAAGGGTAAAGTTGTGCTTCATCATTTTGATTCAATAATTACTTAATGCGCCAAAACTATTACCAGTTCAAGTATAATAGTAATTAAGGGTGATAAAATAAAGTTATTGTTTGTAAAAGGTGTACGTTTTCATTTAGTAATCACACCATTGATCCAGGCAATTTTTCTAAATTTACTGCTTCTGTAAAAGCGGCGAATGCAACATCGCCTAAAAATTAAAAACAAGCAGCAATGACAGTTGAAGAAAATAAAAAAATAGTTTTAAGGTTCAACAAAGAATTTTTAGAAAAGGGAAACATCGAAATTCTAAAGGAGATAGTAGCAGATGATTTTATTAACCAAACAGCACTAAGTCCGGTTCCAAACAATGTTGACGGACTTATACAATTCATAACGATGATGCATAAAGGCTTTTCAAATTTTAATATTGTGATCCACGAACAGGTTGGAGAAAATGATCTTGTTGCGACACGCAAGACTATACATGCCACACATACCGGGGAAATAATGGGACATCAGCCTACAAACAAACAGGTTGCTTTTAATGTAATGGATTTTATACGCTTGCGTGATGGTAAATACATAGAACATTGGGGACGAAATGATATTATGCAGGTAATCCAGGGTTTATGATTCCATTAATTTGTGATGGGATTTTTGATTAGGATTATCAAGCAATCGCCGATTTAGCTCAGAATCTGGCGGATTAAAAATCTCGGCCTTTTTTTACACCATCCATTCTCTTGTTCCCTCTCAATTAAATTCTACCATTTCAAAAGATCATGCTGTTATATTTCCCAACAAATGCAATTTATACTATCCCATTTACCACCAGGCGCCGCTGATGCATATATTGCTGCCGTAATCATCTAGGGCAAATCCTTATTTGGTACAATTTCCCTAAGCTGAATTGATCATTAAAAAAAATAGCTTTAAACTATTGTCCAATTTGGTAAATTCCATTTGTTATTAGGTATATTTTATAACATTTAAACTTAAAAACAATGGACGAGTACGTATTAATCATGAGACATGAAGACGGTAGCAAAATAGCTTCACCGGAACAGATGCAAATCTGGATGAAACAAACAATGGATTGGATAGGAAGCATTTCTGCCCAAAACAAATTTGTAAGCGGAACGGGCTTACCATTTGCGGATGCCAGAGTTGTGAAAGCAACGAACGCCGGCAAAGTAGTTACCAACGGACCGTTTGGCGACATCAAGGAAACTATCGGGGGCTTCATTACGGTAAGAGCTGATTCTGTTGAAGAAGCAGTTGAATTTGCAAAAGGCTGCCCGGTGTTGCAGGGAGAAGGCAATAGTATGGAAATAAGAAAAGTTGCCAAGAAATGACAGTCTTCACTTAAAAAGATAAAGCCTCAGTAACTACTAACTTTACCGGGGCTTTTTATTTATGAATGAACAGGAAATTATACCGCATTTATTCAGAACGGAGTTCAGAAAAATAACCGCCGT
>NZ_JBMQQG010000195.1:0-11223 GCF_057362405.1 Ginsengibacter sp. | reverse complement strand
TGCCAACCTGTCCGCCAAATCCTACTGCAGTTGCCTTATTACTAACGGGGTATCCAAGTGTTTGGCTGGGTGAGGCGAGCGGATTGGGAGCCAGTTTTATTGTGGCATAGTCAAAATTAGGTTGCAGCCCGATAGAAAATTGTTTTGAAATTTTGTATGAATATGCAAGACCTACCTGGAGTAGCTGGTAATCTGATTGTATACGTCCGAAGCCTCCTGAGCTTTGAGGCATGTTAATAGGATTCGAATTGCTTTGCGGAAAGGTGACGCCGAAACCACTTATTCCAAATGCTGACACACCAAATGTATGTTTACTATCTTTTTTGCCCCATACCATTGCAAGAGCTGGCATGACAGAAACTCCCCTTGCATCTTTTGTAACACCACTTACCGAACCGTTTTGAGTGGGCACGGTAGAGGACAAAACCGGTGAAGAAAAAAACAGACCCGCATTTGCGGAAATTATCTTTGAATCAAATGCAGAAAGACCTGCAGGATTCCATTGCAATGCTCCGTTAATATCGATTGGCTGTGCCGTAGCTGCTCCACCCATCGACATATTTGTGGCACCCACGCCTTGCATTATATGCCCTGCCTGTGCCAGTAAAATAAATGGCAATATGCCTAATCCAAAAGTTGTTATTATCTTTTTCATAAATGTTATTTTTTAAATCTGCATAAACTGCAGTGGTAATTGAATCAAATCATTGATTTGACTATAACTATACGAATGCAAGATGTTACTGTTTATATAAACAGCATGTGCACTCCTTCACCTGCACTCTCTTTATAAAAATCACCTACAGTAATTACATCATCGATACCGTCATACAAATCTTCTTTCTTGTAGTGAAACATATCCATGGCTAATTTGCATGCCCATAACTTTACGCCGGAAGCAGACAGAATATCCAAAAACTCCAGTATATCCGGCATATCAATTTTTTCCATTTCTTTTTTCATCATGTGAGTTGCCAGGGCTTCCATACCAGGCAAGCCGCCCAGCATGGTGGGCATGTGCATTGCAGGATTTCCTACAGTGGCTACATGTAAATGTTCCAGTTTCTTTTTATGAATTGCTTCCAACCCAAAAAACGTAAAGAACATCTCCGCTTCTATGCCTTCCATTCTTGCTCCGTTGGCTAATACAAAAGCAGCGTACACATTTTCAAGTGTGCCCTTGGATAAGATGATCATCATCTTTTTTATCGCTCCTTTATTTTCAGGTTTAAATGCAACATAACTTTTTTCAAGCGTCGCCGTTGCTTCATTTTCTTCGTACATAATTGACAGAATTTATTTTTTTAAATACAACTTGCAGGCTTAGGTATACCGGCAATTTTTGTTGCTGTTTTTAATGGCGCATTCGGAAATAATTGATAGAACTCTTTAATATCTACCACACCACTTTTTCCAACACGCCGGATACTTAGCGCTACCTGGTTTTTTTGTTCATTTTGCAGATACTTTAAAACTTCCCAATGTCTTGGAGTTAAAGCGATGCCAGATTCCGCAGCTAAGGCTTCGCCAACTTTATCATCCCACTGGCTAAAATCTTTTAAGTATCCTTCTTCGTTTACGGTTATTGATTTACCGGCTATTGTCCTTTCCATATTTGTTTTTTTAAATGATGATTTAATAATTTAATTAGCAACGGCCTTTGCTTTTTCATAATGTTTTCCATTCTCCGACATGGTTGCAGAAACAAAAGGTATATGTGTTCCTTTCAATAAAACATTCCAATAGATCCATCTGAAAGCAAGCTTACCCATATGATTCATCCTGCTTTCCTTCAGCAAACGCAAAGGGCCAATGCCGGGGAATGGAAAACTTCCTTCAACAGGTTCGTGTGTATAGTTAAAATCTATCAGCAATGCTTTACCGTTACCTGTTTCAATGAAGCAGTTTGCATGTCCGTCAAACTCTTCTTTTAATGGTTCTCCTTTTAAATAAAGTAAAATATTGTCAGTTAGTATCTCCGCTTCAAAGTGCGCAACAGAGCCGGCTTTGGAAGCAGGTATATTGCTCGCATCTCCTATCACAAAAATGTTTTCGTATTCTTTCGATTGCAGCGTTGCTTTATTAGCAGGTACATAATTTAACTCATCACCCATACCTGATCTTTCTATTAAATCGTCTCCTTTATTGGTGGGCACCGTTACTAATAAATCAAATGGAATTCTCTTTCCCCCATAGTCCACAATCTCTCTCGTTTCATTGTCCACATGCTCAATTGCAAAATCACTCTCAACATTTATATTTTTTTCTTCAAGCAAATGATCGAGCGCTTCGTTGGCTTTTGGTTTTGTAAATGCACCGCTTAAAGGTGTTACATAAGTTATGTCTACTTTATTCCGCATATGTTTGTGCTTAAAAAATGAGTCAGCCAAAAAAGCAAACTCCAGCGGAGCCACCGGGCATTTAATCGGCATCTCTGTTATATGCACCACCAGTTTACCACCTTCCCAATCTCTTAATTTATTTCGCAAAGCGAGAGCGCCTTCGAACGTATAAAAATCAAAAACAGATTTCTGCCATTCATCACCCTTCATTCCCTCTATTTCTTCCGGGGCGATTTTAGCACCTGTGGCGATTATCAAAACATCATAGTCTAGTTCTTCTCCGTCGTCCAGGTGAATTTTATTAATCGTTGGAACGATACGATCTATTTTTTTCTTTATTAGCTTAACTTCTTTTGGAATAAATTCCTCAACAGTCTTTATAATGTCTTCGGGAGCATAAATATCAAAAGGAAGAAAAAGATATCCTGGCTGATAATAATGTTCTTTACGTTCATCTATAATCGTTATTTGCCAATCGGGTTCTTTTAAATGATGATGTAAATGATTCGCCATAATTGTGCCGCCGGTTCCCGCTCCGAGTATTACAAGATTTTTCATTTCGTTTATTTTTAATTAAAATTTGCGATGTAAAATTCAGGCCGATTATGTCATTTTAATATGACATTAGTCTCTGCCTGCAATGATCCGCATCATGCTGAAATATGATTGTTCCCCAAACCCACACCTAATGAAAATTTGTGTAATAAATGTTACAATAGCTCCGTTTTCTGTGAGCTAGTTTTGAAAAAAAAGTATTGTTTTGACCTAAATACAATGCCGGCAAACCAATATAGTTTTCGTTTATCACTTCAGTTAGTTCTACATTTCCAATGTCAACATTTTTATCGCTTACTGATACAGACAAACCCAACAGAAAAGATAAACTCAACTATTTATTAAATCGCACTAAAACGAATTCACAAGAAACATGAAATACATAATAGTAGGTGCAGTAGCGGGTGGCGCAAGCTCGGCGGCAAGATTAAGAAGACTGGATGAACACGCAGAAATCATCATTTTTGAAAAGGGAGAATATATTTCCTATGCAAATTGCGGACTGCCCTACTACATCGGGGATGTTATTAAAGACCGCAATAAGCTTTTTGTGCAAACAGCAACTTCTTTTAATAGACGCTTCAATATCGATGTAAGGACAACGACTGAAGTAACATCCATCAATCCGGCTAAAAAAACGGTGACCGTTCTTGAGCAAACAAGCGGCAGGTTATACGAAGAAACCTATGATAAATTAATCTTGTCGCCGGGTGCCGAACCGATACGCCCTCCGTTGCCTGGCATTTTCAGCGAAGGCATTTTTACATTACGAAATGTGAAAGACACGGATTATATAAAAAGTTATGTACAGCAAAAACATATAAAAAAAGCGGTAGTAATTGGCGCAGGATTTATCGGGCTGGAAATGGCAGAAAACTTTCATGACCTCGGCCTGGATGTGACCATTATTGAGATGGGCAATCAAATTCTTGCCCCGGTTGATTTTCCCATCGCATCAATCGTTCTGCAACATATACGTTCCAAAGGTGTTGATTTGCGTTTAAACGTTGCCGTTACAGGCTTTGAGAAAAATAGCGATCAAATAGGAGTTTCGTTAAATAATGGTGATGTAGTAACCGCAGATATAGCGATGCTTTCAATAGGTGTGCGGCCAGATACGAGACTGGCAGTTCAGGCAGGGCTTAAAACCGGCACTGCCCGCGGTATTTGGGTAAATGAATATTTACAAACCTCCGACCCCGATATTTACGCCGTTGGGGACGCCATTGAATTTGAAAATCCAATTACGGGTCAATCGATGATCACTTACCTGGCAGGCCCGGCAAATAAGCAAGGCCGCATTTGCGCTAACAATGTTGTGTTGGGCAATGTTCAAAAATATCATGGTTCTATTAACACGGCAATCGTAAAGGTTTTTGATATGACAGTGGGTACCGCAGGAACAGCGTCGAAACATTTAAAAGCTGCTAACATTGATCATATTGTTTCAACAACAAGTAATCTTTCGCATGCAGGATATTACCCTGATGCCCAAAGAATGACCATCCAGATTGCATTTTCACCTAACGATGGGCGTTTGTTGAGTGCCCAAATTGCAGGCTATCACGGAGTTGATAAACGCCTTGATATTCTATCTTCATTTATTAAGCAGCGTAAAACCATTTATGACCTGGTTGAATTTGAGCATGCCTATGCACCCCCCTATTCTTCTGCAAAAGATCCTGTTAACATGGCGGGTTTTGTTGCTGAAAATATTTTGCTGGAAAGATTAAAAATATTTTACTGGGACGAACTTGACAGTATAAAAGCCGACGAATTTTTATTGGACGTACGCAGGGAAGATGAATATAATGATGGTAAATTAGCCAATGCAGTCAACATACCCATAGACGAAATTAGAAACAGGTTGGATGAAATACCAAGAGACAAAAACATTTATATTTATTGTGAAGCAGGATTGAGAGGATACCTGGCGCAAAGAATCCTGAAACAAAACGGATTCAACAAAGTGAAGAATCTTTCCGGCGGATATAATTTATGGAAATCCTGCACTGCCGAGATCAACCTCACGAAAAACGTAAAGCAAAAAACTCTTGCATTGCAGGATTAATAATTCGTACACCCGTTCACGTTTGACTCTCTAAGTCTTTTGAAACTACAGTAAAAATATTTTTTTGAAACCCCTTGTGCTATTTCTTTGCGGGACAGGAATTTAAACCAAGCATCAAATATAACGGGCAAGTTCCTACAAGGCTTGTTAATAGCAATATGCCACCCACAATTAATATTACAATACCGAAGGTTCCTGTAACAACATTGGTATAGTATAAAAAAGCAGCTAATGCCGCAATCAACAAACGTACAATCCGGTCTGCATATCCAACGTTCTTTTTCATATAAATTAATTTTTTACTAAGATAGTTAATGCCTCTTCCGGCCGTGGTAACTTTTGTTACAATAAGCCGGCATATTAAACCAAAAATCAATGGTTAACTATTTTAATCAGGCAGTTCCTTTTAAAATTTTATGCCAGTAAAACCAAGGCAGCAATTTTGTTTTTAATATCCACATGGACCATCTTGGCTTTGTTTGATCAAACGGGAATGACATAGTTGGTGTGTTCGTGTAATCAAACTCAGCCATCATTAGCTTTCCGTATTTGGTTGGAATCGGACAGGCGCTATACCCGCTGTAATTTCCATCTATTTTTTCATTGGCTAAAAATGCTATCAAATTCTGAACAACCACAGGCGCTTGTTTGCGTATAGCCGCGCCCGTTTTGCTGCATGGAGCATTGGTACAATCCCCTAACGCAAAAATATTGGCATAACGCACATGCTGCATTGTATTCTTATTTACATCCACATAACCGTAAGGGCTATTCGAATCCGAGAGTGGGCTGTTTTTAATAAAATCGGGAGCGGATTGTGGCGGCACTGCATGACACATGTCGAATTTCATTTCTTTATGTTCAACAATTCCGTCACGATTTTTTTCTTCATAATAAACTATTTTATTATTGCCATCAATTTCATTTACGTTCACTCCAAAGTGTGGATTTATATTATCAGCTTTTACCACTTCAGTAAGAGTATCGGCATATTCCTTTACGGCAAATATGGTTCCTGCACCTGATAAGTAATGCACACTACATTTATCCAGGATACCCTGTTTGCGCCAATAGTCGCAGGCGAGATACATAATCTTATGCGGCGCACCTCCACATTTGATTGGGCTTGAAGGATTCGTAAAAACAGCGGTGCCTCCCTTAAAATTTTTTATCATTTGCCACGTATAAGGTGCTACATTAAATGAATAATTACAACTCACATTATTTTTTCCAAGCGTTTCTTTCAGGCCTTTTATTTTATCCCAGTCTAGTTGTATGCCGGGGCAAACAACCATGGCGTCGTATTCATAGGAGGCGCCACTTTTGCAAACAACTTTATTTTCTCCGGGAATAAATTTTTCAACTGCATCTTTTATCCAGGTGGCTCCCTTCGGAATAACATCCCTCTCGTTTCGCACTGTTTTATTAACATCAAAAATACCGGCCCCCACCAGCGTCCAGGCAGGCTGATAATAATGTTTTTCTGATGGATCAATAATATTTATCTGTAAATTTTTGTCTTTGCGCAAGAGTTTTGCAGCTACGGAGAGACCGGCATTGCCTCCCCCGACAATGAGAATTTTTTTACCAGGCATATCGTTTGTTTTTAAAGTTTGTTCCCGTAAATCTATATTCTTATTATCGGCAGTATGGCAACTTTTGTTACATACTTCAAAGGCAATTGCTAATGTTGTGTCAAATTCAAAATGTCGGTTATCCCACAAAGACACTAAGATCACAAAGCATTTTACCTGGTGTTCTCCGTGGCTTTGTGGGAATATTGATAAAGACATAATTGACTTATGACGGTAAAAGATTTTAATCACATCCATTCAAAATATGAATGGGAACAACCTTGAAGTATTAGCCATATAATTTTTATATGATCCGAACTTTTGCAGTAACATTTTTTCTTCCCAGGTAAGTTTAATAATTAAAACCGAAGCAAGGGCGATGAAGAGAGTTAATCGCATCCAGTTGAAATGATTAATTAATAAACCCGAGGTTCCAAGTAAAATGGATGTATACATGGGATGGCGGATAAAATGGTATGGCCCATGGGTAATTAATGTTGCGCCGGATGAAGGTAAAGGCAAAATTCTCAATTTACTTTTTTGCATGGATGCTATTGCCCAGAGTACCAAAAGAACCGATAGTAGAATGAAGATTGCAGGCAACCACCAAAGTTGGCGTAGCTGCGAGCCCGTTAGTAACAGAAATATAAAAACAAACTGCAGGACTACAAGTACTAAAGATTTAATGCGACGAGGCATTTTCAATGTTTCTGTAAAAGTAAAACAGCCCGCGTATTGTATGCAGGCTGTTATTATTAATATATCTGTAACTGATTAGCCGAATGTTTTATTCCGATATTTTAACCGGAGCCAGTAAATTCTCTTCAATTACTTTTTTGAAAACATGTTTCGGGAAGGCACCTGGTTGCATGCTTGGTTCGCCATCTGAATCGATGAAAAGAATAGTGGGTATACTCTGTATACCAAACACTGCAGAGAGCTCCTGCTCCACATCAGTATTCACTTTATAAATAAGCAGCCTGCCTTCATATTCTTTTGAAAGATCTTCCAGCACCGGTGCAACCATTTTACAGGGACCGCACCAGTCGGCATAAAAATCTATAATAGCCGGCAATGTGCCCTGGTATTTCCAATCTTGTTCCGTTTCGTAATTAAATACTTTTTCCTTAAAGTCTTGCGTGGTGAGTTGAATAGTTGCCATTCGTAATTTAAATTTTTATAAAGGTAAAATTCTTCAACATTACAAATGGTAACTTTTGTTACGGTATTACAAAATGTTTTTCATAAGATATAATTTTTGCGAAGAAAGTATTATTGAAGCCCTTTCAACTGGCTAATGAATGAATCAGTATTATAACCCGCAAGGCCTTCATGCTTTAAAACTATTTTTCCTCGTTTGTCAAGAACAATAGTCGTGGGCAGCGTACCTGCAAAAATTTCTCCAGGCACATTCCCGGAAGTATAAAAAATTGGGAATGAAAAATGATTGTTCTCTAAATAGGCATCTGCTTTCGATCTGTCATCATCTTCATTAATAAAAAGAAAGACAACATTGGTATCGCTTTGCAATTTTTTATAGAGTTCGTTTATGGAAGGCATTTCTGCCCTGCATGGCGGGCACCAGGATGCCCAAAAATTTATAAAAACTACTTTGCCTTTCAGCACAGATGTGTTATGGATATTACCCTTTGAATCCACAAACGAGAAGGAAGAATTTTCGGGCAAATCTTTAACGGCATCTTTTTTTATTTCAGCTTTAAACAAACCAACTGAAATAAATTGCCGTAAAACCCAGGCCTTGCCATTAGGGCTTATAATAATGAAAAGAAGAAATGCAATTAATATATAGTTTAGAATCTTTTTTATTATTCGTCTATTGAAGTTTATGAAGGCCATAATTATATTGGGAATGTTTGTAGTTTCTCCCCGATTGACTAAGCAATAAATTCTGATGTATCTAACGTCTATTGTTGCACGAAAATTTACCTTACGCTTTCAACACCTTAGTCTGGCAAACAAAATTTGTTTTCGGCAGAGTTGTCTCACTTATTGCCTTAAAGCCGCCTCCTACTTCAGTAAAATTTCTGTAACCCCTTGCCTGCAAAATCGACGCGGCCACCATACTTCTATAGCCGCTGGCGCAATGAATGTAAAAATGTTCCTGCGGGTTGATGTCTTTGATCCATTCATTAATGTAATCCAAAGGTTTATTGTAAGCTTCTTCAACATGTTCTGCTGCATATTCAGTTTCCTTCCTGATATCAATCACTTTATCTTTCGGTATTTCCACTTCATTAGCAAATTGATCAGCAGTAATCCTGTCAACAACATCAGCCTCTTTACCTGCTTCCAGCCACGCTGCAAAGCCTCCTTTTAAATGTCCCAGCACATTATCAAAACCAACACGGCTTAAACGGGTCACGGTTTCTTCTTCTTTACCCTCTTCAGTTACCAGCAGCAGGGGCTGTTTTACATCAACAATTAAGGCTCCAACCCACGGCGCAAAATCTCCATTCAGACCAATATTTACAGATTGTGGAATAAACCCTTTATAAAAATCTTCAGCATTTCTTGTATCCAGAATTAATGCTTCGGTGTTTTCTGCTGCCGCTTGAAATTCGTCAGGCGACAATGCTTTCATTCCATGATTTAATACAGACTCAAAACTTTCGTAACCTTTTTTATTCATTGCCACATTTAAACCAAAATATGCCGGAGGTGGAAGTAATCCTTCTGTAACGGCTTTAATAAACGCTTCTTTGTTGGGTTGATTTAGCGCATAATTTACTCTCTTCTGGTTGCCCAAAGTATCAACAGTTTCCTTCATCATATTTTTACCACAAGCACTGCCGGCGCCGTGTGCAGGATAAACAATTACATCATCTGCCAAAGGCATTATTTTATTCATTAAACTATCATATAACAAACCAGCTAACTCTTCCTGCGTCATGTGTGCAGCTTTTTGCGCAAGGTCGGGGCGACCTACATCTCCCAGGAACAAGGTGTCACCGCTAAAAATTGCATAGTCTTTGCCACTCTCGTCTTTTAAGAGATAAGTAGTACTTTCCATGGTATGGCCAGGCGTATGCAATACTTTAATAGTTACATCACCCACCTTAAATTCTTCGCCATCTTTTGCAGAAACACATTCAAATTCACAAGCGGCATTGGGACCGTAAACAATGGGAGCACCTGTTTTTTTACTTAAGTCAACATGGCCGCTTACAAAGTCGGCATGAAAATGAGTTTCAAAAACGTACTTCAATGTGACACCGTCCTTTTGTAATCTTTTAATATATGGATCAGTTTCACGAAGCGGATCAACTATAGCGGCCTCACCTTTAGATGTGATATAGTAAGCACCTTGTGCAAGGCAGCCGGTATAAATTTGTTCTATGTTCATAATAGCCTTCTTTAAATTATTTTGCAAATATGCTTATAGTTACCGGTTAATTAGGTAACATTTGTTTCACTGGAAAATTGCTCACACAAATTTACGTCATAAAAAACCCCGGCTGTAAACCAGGGGTGTCGTTTGAGAGACTAATTTCCCGATCTATAACAAAGTGGTGGGACAAACATATTCTGTTCGCGGAACACTGGTTTTTGCAATCTCTTTAAACCCGCCGGATACGTCTTCGAAATTATCCCAGCCTCTTTGTTTAAGAATTGAAGCTGCGATCATAGTTCTGTAACCACTGTTGCAATACAATACAAACGGTTTATCTTTTGGAAAAGAAGCCAAATTGTTGTTGATCTGGTTTAGCGGGATGTTAAGGGCGCCTATTACATGTTCTGAATCAAATTCGCTCTTTCTTCTTATGTCAATTATTAATGGCCTTTCTGTTGTGTATTTTTTTTCAAATTCCCCGGCGCTCATCCTGGTAATTGTTTCATATTCTTTACCCGCATTTTTCCATGAATTGAATCCGTCTTTTAAATAACCAAGTGTAAAATCATACCCAACTCTTGATAAACGAATAATAGATTCTTCTTCCCTGCCGGTCTCGGTTACTAAAAGTATTTTTTGTTTTACATCAGGAATCATTTCGCCAACCCATTGTGCAAAGTTTCCATCAATACCAATGTTGACGCTGTTGGGAATAAAGCCTTTTGCAAATGTCGCTGCATCCCTGGTATCTAAAACAAGAGCATCTGTTTCATCAGCGGTTACTTCAAATTCAGCCACGGCCATTGGTTTCCTGCCTCTTTCCATAATCGTATCCAGGCTTTCGTAACCTTTAATATTCATCAAAACATTTTGAGGAAAGTATCCGGGCGGTGGCGTTAATCCTGTCAGTAATACTTTAATAAATTCCTCTTTTGTGAGAGATGGATTCAATGCATAGTTTACTTTCTTCTGGTGTCCGAGTGTATCTGTGGTTTCTTTGCTCATCATTTTGCCACAAGCGCTTCCTGCTCCGTGATTAGGATAAACTATTAAATCATCGCTTAAGGGCATAATCTTATTTCTGAGTGAATCGAACAGGTAGCCGGCCAATTTTGTTTCTGTAAGTTCCGCCACAACATGTTGTGCCAGGTCAGGCCTGCCAACATCCCCTATAAATAATGTATCGCCGGTAATGAGGCCATGTTCCCTGCCGTTTTCGTCTATAATTAAATAAGTAGTGCTTTCCATTGTATGACCGGGAGTATGTAACACTTTTACTTTTACATCGCCAACATCAAAAACCTGGTTATCTTCTGCAACAATAGCATC
>NZ_JBMQQG010000194.1:0-32427 GCF_057362405.1 Ginsengibacter sp. | reverse complement strand
TCGGGAAATTAATTGTGATATCGAGGGATTCGATGCCTTACAAGGTAACCGCCGTTTGTAAAGATGTGCCTGAAAATTCTCACTTAAATTTCGACCTGTTGGTGTCGTACAATACACTATACAGCGGTGGCAATGGCAACTGGAAAGAGGCTAACAATGATTTTACTGATTCTGATTTTTGGCATTACATACAATTACAGCATGGAGCCGATTATAAAAAACAGGAAGCAAAACTCGGTGCTTTTAGTGAGAAATATTTCCAGGGAAGCAAAGTAAGCGGCAGCGATGAGAAGTTTCTATTACAACCGTTAACTAAAGCGCATTTGTATTCTGACTATGAATATGAAATTGGTAAAACGGGTAGTGCTACCGTAGTTTGGGGTCTACTTATTATTGCTGTGCTGATCATTGTTATTGCGTGGGTAAATTATATAAATCTTTCCACGGCAAAATCTTTGGAGCGGGCCAAAGAAGTTGGTATTCGTAAAGTGACAGGGGCTACCCGGATGCAATTAATCCGGCAGTTCCTTACAGAATCAATTCTCATTAATCTTCTTAGCTTATCTGTTGCCAGCCTATTGGTCGTCCTGCTTCAAAATGGATTTAATAATTTAATTGGCCACAAGTTATCAATGTTATATCTATTTTCAACCGGCCTAAGCGGGTATGGAATTACTATCGGTGTCATTATATTGATGCTTATTGGAATTGCAGGATCAGCATTTTACCCCGCAGTAATCTTATCTGCGTTCAAGCCTATATTAGTCTTAAAAGGAAAATTTGCCACATCTGCCAAAGGCATCGCCTTTCGTAAAATATTGGTGGTAGGCCAGTTTGCTATAACGGTGGCGCTGATCATTGGGTCATTCGTAGTATACAAACAAATACGATATTTAAATCATCAGGATCTTGGGATGAACCTTTCTCAAATTCTGGTGGTGAAGGCGCCTATACTTACCAGGTGGGATTCTACATTTATTAACAGGGCAAATAGTTTTAAGAACGAACTCGATCAGTTACCCAATGTAAAGGGTGCATCCATTACCGGAAGAATAGCCGGCGATGAATTGTCAAGAGCATTTAATATACAACGGGCCGATTCCAATACCGAAAGCAAATTTACCATGCGCAATGAGAGTATTGATGCCGATTTTATAAATGTATATGGAATTAAATTACTAGCCGGAAGAAATTTCGTTAACACTGATTTTAATCCTGACTGGAGTAAACTGCATAATATTTTGATCAATAAAACGGCTGCAAAGCAGCTGGGCTTTAGTTCAAACGCACAGGCAATTGGCAAATCAATAAAGTTATTCGGAAACAATTATGACATTGTCGGGGTAATCAATGATGTGCATCAGAAATCATTGCGGTATCCTTTGGAACCTACGATTTATTTACCTAGTTACGGAACTAACAACCCGATATCAGTTAAGGTCGCTTCCAAGGACATCGCTTCTACAATAGCGTTGATAAAAGCGAAGTATCAAACTTTTTTCCCGGGTAATTTTTTCGATTATTATTTTGTGGATGAAAAATTCAACCATCAGTATAGCGACGATCAACTATTCGGAAAAGTATTTGGGATCTTCGCCGGCTTTGCAATCTTTATCGCGTGTCTTGGTTTATTTGGCCTATCACTTTTTGCTACGGCGCAGCGCACCAAAGAAGTTGGAGTGAGGAAAGTATTAGGAGCTTCTGTTTCCAATATTGTGGTTTTACTTTCGAAAGACTTTATCAAATTAGTGATCGTTGCATTTATAATTGCATCACCGGTTGCGTGGTTTGTAATGCATAACTGGTTACAGGATTTTGCATTTAGAATTCATATTTCGTGGTGGGTATTTGCATTGGCAGGCACGCTTTCTGTTTTAATTGCGTTGGCTACTATTAGTTTCCAGGCAATAAAGGCTGCATTAGCTAATCCTGTAAAAAGTTTGCGAACGGAATAGGGTTACTTTTTGCAATGTTATCATGTATCTCCGCCGTTCAATCCCGAACACCAGACTGTTCGTTATCGCACACTTTAAACAAGCGAGCTTACTGTAAAGGTCTGTTAATAAAGGATTTCCAAATTGGCACATCGGTTGCCATTAGTTTAACACTTCAACAACAACCTGGCTTTAATTAAATTTTTCTAATTACGAACTGATGAATTTGTAATTCATTTTTAATGAAGCAATATTATATTTTATCGGGTTCACTTTAAAAATCTATTATGATCAGGCATTATCTAAAAATTGCTTTCAGAAATATGGGGAAGCAAAAAATGTATGCAGCTATAAATATTGGCGGCTTTGCAATCGGTATTGCTGCATGTTTATTAATTGCTTTATACATTAAAAATGAGTTGAGCTACGACCAGGATAATCCCAATAAAGAAAACATATTCAGGATTGTTGGCGAAGCAAAACAAAATGGCGAAGTTCATAGCGGCGTGAGTTTCCCGCCACCTATGGCACGGGCATTATTGAATGATTTTCCTGAAGTGATAAAAGCGGGCCGTACCATGAGCAGTGAATTATTTGGCGGCGCTAATAACCAGGTAAGAAGGTCTGATGAGGCGAATGATAATTATGAAAGCGGTTTTTGTTTTGCGGATTCTTCCATACTTGACATATTAAATATACATATGGTGTATGGAGATCGCACGCACGCTCTTTCAGCGCCCAATTCGGTGGTCATTTGCAAAAGCATGGCCGAGAAATATTATCCCAATCAAAACCCGGTTGGCAAAACATTGGTGTTTAATGACAATACCAAAAATCTTATAAAGATTGGCGGTGTAATGGAAGACTTTCCTGTTAATTCGCATTTACAGTATAAAGGTTTTATTTCTTTATCAGGCGTCAATTTTTGGGATGGTGAGCAGGAAAAATGGACATCAAGCAATTACCAAATTTACCTGCAATTGCAGCCAGGTGTAAACATCCCCGCATTCAATAAAAAAATTACTGCAGATGTTTTAGATAAATATATGATACCATCCCGTAAAGCCCAGGGGAGAAAAAATGTTGAAGAAAATTTTAAAGGTGCAAGGCTCTACCTGCAGCCGCTTACGGATATTCACCTGCATTCCTATAGCATCCAGGAAGATAATGTAAAGCATGGCGATATTCGATTCATCTGGATGTTTGCTGCCATCGCGATATTCATTTTGGTTTTGGCATGTATTAATTTTTTGAACCTGTCTACTGCACGTTCTGCTAACCGGGCAAAAGAAGTTGGGCTGCGCAAAGTGGTTGGTTCCAGCCGTGGTAATCTTATAAGGCAGTTTCTTACTGAATCGTTATTATATAGTTTCTTGTCTTTTATTGCGGGGTTGATAGTTGCTATAATGGTGTTACCGGTATTCAATAAAATTTCAGCATCGCATTTATCAATGCCGTGGAACCAGTGGTGGATGGTGCCTTCGATTATCGCTGCTGCGTTTATAATTGGTATGCTTGCGGGTTTGTATCCTGCATTTTATCTATCGTATTTCAAGCCCATCAATACACTCAAAGGCAACCTTAGTTTAGGCAGTAAGAACGCGGGCTTACGAAGCACACTCGTTGTGTTGCAATTCACTATTTCAATTGTATTACTCATCAGCACGAGTGTTATTTATAAACAAATGCAATACATTCTTAATTCCACTATTGGGTTTAATAAAGATGAGGTGGTGATGATACAAGGGGCTGATGCTTTACGTGACCATACGGCGTCTTTTAAAAATGAGTTACTACGTCTTCCCGTTGTAAAGAATGTTAGTGTAAGTGATTTTCTTCCTGTTGACGGGACTAAAAGAAACGGCAATACATTTTGGAAAGAAGGTGAACTCCTAACCGGTAATGGCGTCCAAACACAGCATTGGGTAGTAGACGAAAATTATATTCCTACCCTTGGTATGAAGTTGATCGCCGGCAGAAACTTTACGCAGGAAATGCATACAGATTCAGCAGCAACGATTATTAACAAGGCAATGGCGGAAAGGCTTGGATTTAAAAACCCGATCGGGCAAATGGTCACTAACGGAGACGAACACCTGAGGATTATTGGAGTGGTCGATAACTTTTATTATGAGAGTGTGAAACAACAGGTGAATCCATTGCTTATGGTTTTGGGAAATAGCAATAGCATCATTTCTGTAAAGGTGAATGCTGCTGACATGAAGACTGCCCTGACGGCTATCAGTGGTGTATGGAAGAATTTTTTACCCAATCAAACTATGCGCTATAATTTTCTCGATCAAAGCTATGCCTCTATGTATGCTGATGTGCAACGAATGGAGTACATTTTTACCGGTTTTTCGGTGTTGGCAATCATCGTGGCATGCCTCGGCCTGTTTGCCCTGGCGGCTTTTATGGGAGAACAACGCAGTAAAGAAGTAAGTATTCGCAAAGTGCTGGGTGCTTCGGTTGCCAATGTATTTGCTTTGCTTACCGGCAATTTTTTAAAGCTGGTAGGAATATCTTTGGTTATTGCGGTACCGTTAGGTTGGTTGTTAATGAATAAATGGTTGCAGGATTACGTCTACAGGATTAAAATTTCGTGGGACATATTCGTAACAACCGGGGTAGCGGTAATATTAATTGCACTCGTAACCATTTGCTGGCAGGCTATTAAATCAGCAGTGGCCAATCCTGTAAAGAGTTTAAGGTCTGAGTAGAAATAATTATGAAAGTAAATAATTGGAAAATGAATAGTGATTTGAAATTATCCCGGTTCATTTTCGACGTAAAAACTTAGTGTATGCTTAAGAGTTATTTTAAAATAGCCATTAGAACATTATCAAAGAACAGGCTCACTTCCTTCATCAATATTTTTGGTCTTGGGCTAAGCATGTCCGTTGGGCTGATGATTATGATTCGCCTACAGGATCAATTGAGTTATGATAATTTTCATCCTCACCCGGATAGAACTTACCGGGTTACGAGCGGTTATGCAAAGAAAAACGGGGAGCCCTGGAAAATGGCGAGTACGCCCTTACCGTTATATGATGCGCTATTGAAAGATACCGGCATTGTTGAAAGCCTTGTAAACATATATCCTGCTTTTAATGGCAAAGCAACCACCGCTGGAAAAGAATTGTATATCGACGGCGCATTTACCGAGCCTTCATTTTTTAAAGTTTTCGGATTCCACCTGTCATCAGGCAATGAACAGACGGCGTTGCAAAATCCGAATACAGTTGTAATTAATAGAACAACTGCTGAGAAATTTTTCGGAACGGTTAACCCTGTTGGGAAAGTTATCAGCATGGAAAAAGGAGGTGACTTTATTATTACGGGAGTACTCGCTGACATGCCCGGTAAATCTCATATCGATTTTGATGCTTATGCCTCATACAGCAGCGTAGCGAATTTGGAAAGAAGTAAAGTGCTTGCAGCAAACTCTTCTGACTGGTTTGCTTTTAACGCAGCATATACTTATGTACTCTTAAAGGAAAATACACGTCTCTCAAGTCTTTCACAAAATCTTCATTCCTTTGCGAATGAGTTAAATACATTAAACAAAGAAGGAACCAGTTCGTTCGGCACGCAACGCATTGACAAAATTACTCCCGGTGTGGAGGAGTTAAGTAACAATATCGGCAGGGGAACTTCGTGGACTAAATTATATTTTGAGATGGGTGTAGCGTTGCTGATTTTACTTGCGGCATGTTTTAATTATACCAATCTCACCATTGCAAGAGCCCTAACAAGAGCTAAAGAAGTTGGCATAAGAAAAATTGTTGGAGCCCGCCGCCACCAGGTGTTTACGCAGTATATTATTGAATCTGTTTTGCTGGCATTTGCAGCACTTTCATTTGCCTGGCTCATTCTTTCGTTTATAATTCATTATGCACCGTTTAACGACGACTATGAGTTTATTCCTTCCACATTTCATTATAATCCGGCCCTGGTATACTGGTCTGTGGGATTTGCAGTATTTACGGGGCTTATTGCGGGTGCATCGCCTGCCTGGATATTATCTTCGTTTAAGCCTTTACGTGTGTTGAAGAATTTATCGACTGCAAAAATTCTGGGCAAGGTTAGTTTGCAAAAAGCGTTAATTGTTTTTCAATACAGCCTATCACTTATCATTATCATATTTCTTTTTGCCTTTTACCGCGAGTTTTCGTTTATGGCGAAGGCAAGTCCTGGTTTCAGAAAAGATAATGTAATGATAGTTCCACTTGATGGAATTGATGATAAGATTGCGGCCCAAAAAATCCAAAGCATGACAGGCGTAGAATCGGTATCCGCAATGTCATCTCAATTTGGTAAGCATTTTCAAGGTATGAGCATGCCTGTATGGATAAGTAATAAAAAAGATGCTACGACCATAAATTATTATTACGCTGATGATCAATTTATCCCTTCGATGAATATTCCTTTCGTTGCAGGTCAAAATTTTCAACCAGCTTCCAATGCAAATAATGAACAATATATTATCCTGAATGAAAAAGCAGTCCACGCTTTGGGTATCAGTAAGATTGAAAATGCACCGGGTCAAAAGCTCTGGATCAATGATTCAACGAAACTGGAAATTGCCGGTGTGGTAAAGGATTTTAACTATGAAAATGCAGGCAGGCCTGTTGCTCCGCTTGCGTTTAGAAACAAGAAAAACGCTTATAGTTACCTGTATATAACAACAGCACATACTAATAAAGATGTTATTGAAAGCCGTATTAAAAGTGAATGGCAAACATTTGCGTCCGCAGTGCCTTTCACGTATTCATGGCTTAATGAAGATCTCGATAAGAGTAATTCACAGGTTGCCACGGTATCTTTGTTGGGCTTCCTGGCATTTATTGCCGTAGCTATTGCCACACTGGGTCTTCTTGGGCTGGTGGTTTATTCCATAGAAGTAAAACAAAAAGAAGTAAGCATCAGAAAGATAATTGGCGCAAGCGAAAAACAATTAGTAAAAATGTTATCCGGAAGATTTATTAAACTATTATTTATTGCCGGAATTATTGCAATGCCTATTGGCTATACCGCAGGCTTTTTGTTCCTGCAAAACTTTGCCTTACGGGTTAATTTCGGGCTGTTCAGTGTGCTTCTATGTTTTGCTTTATTATTAGCGATCGGTTTATTTACCATCATTTCGCAAACATACAAGGCCGCGATTGCTAACCCGGTGAAAAATTTAAGATCGGAATAGCTGTCATTCTTTTAGCTTCTTACCTATAATGATCTTCTTCATTGTTGTAACCAGCGCTATTTATTTATCCCACGCATAATTAATTGCCCTGCTGATTTTACGAGTTACCCGGTAGATTCATTCAAATACTCATTGGCGCTGGTACCGGGGAAGTTGCTGTTTTACTTTTATATAGGTAATCAAAAAAAAATAACCATAAAAATAAATTAAAATGAAACAACTACTTTCTTCAATCGTAATCGTGGCATTATTTGCAACAGCAAAAAATGCACAAGGACAAACTGAAAATACGTTTGCTTTTAATGATTTAAGAACGGTTACTGTATCAAATTCACGTACTTCTAAAATTAGCAAGACCAGTGTTAATTTAAAAGCGCTTAAGGATTTCGAGAAATCATTTCATAAAGTTTCAGATGAGAAATGGTTTAAAGTGCCAGGTGGCGTTATCGCAAATTTTCTTTCCAATGGTATTGATTTTCGGATAAAATATGACGAAAATGGCAAATGGTTGTATAATCTGCTGACTTATCCGGAAGACAAACTTCCTTCTGATATTAGATCTATGGTAAAGAGTCGGTATTATGATCATCAAATTGAATTTTGCAATGAATACCAGCTACATGACCGTTCAGTTTATGCAATCAAATTGCAGAATGATCAATCAATAAAAACAATAAAAATTGCCGATGGCGAAATGGAAGTGATGGCAGATAATGAGCGAAAATAAGTATCAGCGTTATAAGCCGGCTAATGTTATCAAATTGTAACAAGATAATAAGCGTGTTAATGTTTATGGCCTGAAGTCATAATCAAGTGGTTGCCTTTCCAGGCAACCTTTTTACTTACCCATACAAAAATAAAAAATCAGGCTGGATAAATAGAATCTTTGTAACTTATAACTACAGTTTGAAACGGACAGCAATGGGTCAAATTGGTTCTGGTAAAATAACTATCAACCGTACTGCAAGGGTGCAGCGAAATGATAATCGTATTCCTTGTTGTTGATCAATGTCGCAGTAAATCCTGATGGCTGTGCAACTTGAACTGATGTAATTTCTATAATACCAATGTTGTTAGATTATCACAGATAAAAAGGGTTGGTAGATGAAATACCCAAAATACGTGACATTTTTTTTCTTGATTGTTACTATTTGCAATGCATGCCTTGTTGGCCGGCAGAGGGCTGCTGAATTAAAAGGCAAATCTGCCTCCACAAATAAATCAATAGGAACGCAAAATACAGCGGATCGCATTGCCATTCTTCAGCACAAGAAACAGTTAGATTCTGCCATACAAATTATTGATCTGGTATTACCGCATGGTAATGCAGGAGGAATGGAGGTGTTGTTAAAAATCCCGGTGACAGAGTAACCGAATATATTGAGTATGAACAACGCACAATTGAATCGCCATTGAATAAGAATTTTTAAAATGAAAATCTTTACCATTAAAGCACTATCATTTTGTCGCCGATTGAAACTGTTTTTTTGCCTGGCGTTTAGCCTGGTATTGTTTGTCGGCTCTAACACGAAAAGCAATGCTCAAAGCGCGGACTTACGTTTTGAACATATCGGCGTTGAAGACGGGCTTTTGAATGAAAATGTAACAGCCATGTTGCAGGACAGCAAAGGCTTTATGTGGTTTGGCACATTTGACGGATTATATAAGTACGATGCGTATTCGTTTACGAAATACCAATTTGATCCATTCGATTCTAATTCGATTTCTCAAAATTTTATCTACACCATTTTTGAAGATAAATCTGGTACAATCTGGGTTTCTACTTTTGAAGGCTTATGCAAGTTTGATAGAGCCACTGAAAAATTTACACGCTATAAACCGTCTCCTGATGCAAAGTTTTTTAACCCGAATATTTCAGCTATTAATGAAGACAACAACGGGATGTTATGGGTGGGAAGCGCATCAGGTGAGTTATGTCGCTTCGACAAGCAAGCGGGAAAGTTTTTAGATGAAGATTTTGATTTGGGTGATGGCGGGTTGATGGGAATTCAGGGCACGCACCGTGGCGCTATAAGGTTTATTTGCAGAGACCGTGCCGGTAATTTATGGGTAGGAAATACGACTGGGCTACACGAGTTACAGATAACCCCGGTAAACGGAGGCCAGCCTTCAAATGTTACAATAAAAAATTACGTCAACGATTGGGGTGATTCGAAAAGTTCAGCTATCAATACTATAGGATCAATACTAGAGGACCACGCTGGCGTTATGTGGGTGGGAACCGATAATGGATTAAATAGCTTTAATAAAAAAACAAATAAATGGAAACGCTATCAAAATGATCCCGGAGATATTCACTCTATATCCAGCAATAACCTGGCGCTTTGGTTTGGAAATAATATCAAAGAAGACCAGGATGGAAATTTATGGATTGGCACCGATAAGGGATTAAACAAGCTTAATAGTGACCGTACCGTTTTTACCTCTTTTTTCCATAATCCAGAGGATCCCTACAGTTTAAGTTCTAATATTATTATTGGTCTGCAAATTGATAAGGCGGGAATTATATGGGCGGCTGCGAAGACCGGAAGTTCAGCACAAGCTGCCTGGGGGGCAAAACTAAATAAAGCAAATCTGAACAGGAAATCATTTGGACTCCGTCGCAACGAGCTACGCAATAATAATTCTCTAAGCAATAACCAGGTCACGGCCATAGTAGAAGATTCAGCAGGGTTTATCTGGATAGGTACTCACGCAGGAGGGTTGAACAAATGGAATAAAAGAACTAATCAATTTGCGCATTTCAGGAGTGAGCCCGCAAATCCCAAAAGCCTGAAGCATGATTCCATTACGGCAATGTTAAAAGACAGGCATGGACACCTATGGATTTGCAATGGAGATGTCCTGTCGCAATTAAACATACTAACGGGGAAGTTCACTCATTATCCCGCTCCTTTAGGTGATTTGGTAATTCTTTCTATTACTGAAGACCACGAGGGATTTCTTTGGATAGGAGGGGGAAATGGGATCAGGAGTTTTGATGAGAAAACAGGTGAATTTTCTAACCACCATTATTATGATCCCAAAAATTCTGAGGGCCTTAGTGATGGAACTGTGGAATCCATTTTTGCAGATTCGAAGGATAATATCTGGATCGGCCATGGAAGCAGAGGAACCGATAAGTTTAATAAGCAGACCGGGCGAATCAGCCACTATAAATACAATTTCGATGATTCGCTCGGCATCAGTTCTAATATTGTAAAATGTTTTTTCAAAGACTCAAAAGGAAATCTTTGGCTCGGGACCTGGGCCGGTGGGTTATGTCGTTTTGATTACGAAACAGAAAGTTTTGAAACTTTTACTGAGAAAGAAGGCTTGGCGGGTAATACGGTTTTTTCTATTGAAGAAGACAATAAAGGTTATCTCTGGCTGGGCACCCGCAATGGCCTCTCGCGATTCGATCCTGTAACTAAAATGTTTAGAAATTATGATTATACGGATGGTCTGCAGGGAAATATCTTTGCCGCGGGTGTCAGGGAACGAGGTGCTCATTATAAGGGCATGGATGGCACGTTATACTTTGGGGGTAATAACGGATTTAATTTCTTCGATCCCGATCAACTTCAAGTAAACTCTCCTATTGCACCAATCGTTATTACCCAATTTAAAGTGTTCGATAAAATCGAAAAAGGCGCTAATGAATTAAAAAAAATCGTTTTGGATTACGACCAAAATCATTTCTCCTTTGAATTTTCCTCTTTAAGCTTTTGCAACCCGGCTAAAAATCAATACGCCTACAAACTGGAAGGAGTTGATACAGGCTGGGTATATAGCGGGTCGAGGCGTTATGTTGGCTATACCAATATTGATCCGGGAAAATATAGTTTTAGGGTAAGAGGAACAAATAACGACGGTGTTTGGAATGAACAGGGAACTTCAATGGTAGTCATCATCAACCCGCCGTGGTATCGGACTTGGTGGGCGTATATATTATATGCTTTATTGTTTGCGGGATTAGTTTATGCATTTATGCGGTATCGTATAAATAAAATCCAAATGAAACACGAGATAGTTGTACAAAAACACAAAGCTGCGGAATTGGAGATGCAAGCCCTTCGTGCGCAAATGAATCCACACTTTATTTTTAACTCGCTTAATTCTATTAACAGGTTTATTCTTCAAAATAATAAAGACCAGGCATCGGCATACTTAACTAAATTTTCCAAACTGGTGCGATTGATCCTGCAAAATTCAAATGCTTCCTTAATCACATTAGAAAGTGAACTTGAGGCTTTGCAATTATACTTGGAACTGGAATCCCTTCGTTTCAATCATCGCTTCAATTTCAAAATTTCCGTGGATGATGAAATAGATACGGAAGTGCTAAAAGTACCGCCGCTCATCATCCAGCCTTATGCAGAAAATGCCATCTGGCACGGGCTGATGCACCTGCCTGACCAGTCCCGAAAGACTCCTTCGGACCACGCAGGTAAGCAGGGTATTGGAAATCTTGAAATAGAGATCACGGAAGAAGAAAGTTTTTTACAAATAAAAATCAGTGACGACGGGATTGGCAGGAAGAAAGCAGCCGAGTTGAAAAGTAAATCTGCGACAACACATAAATCCATGGGGTTAGAAGTTACGAAAGGCAGGATCACAATGATGGATAAAAAAGAAAATACAGAAGCTGTCATAATTAATGACGTCGTTCATCCTGACGGGAGTGCAGGCGGCACTGAAGTAATCCTGAGAATATCTCTTGTGCAATAATTTTTTTTACAAAAAAATCATTAACGTTAGTTAGATGAAATATGCAAAATATATTGTTCTGTCCGGTATGTCTTTATTGGCTTATTCAGCGTTTTTCACACAAGGATTAAAATAAATAACTGCTCTTTCAATTCATTGACTTGTGTTTGGGGTTCACGCCTCATTCTTGCGTTGCCGAGGGGGCATAAAAAACACTAACAATCTTTTTGTCGTTCGCTAATTTCATTTTCATTTATTCATAAATCTTCTACAAGGAATAAGTAGAAAACGCATATCATTCGTTTAGATGCCTGAACCAATGGAGAGGTACAGCATCACTCTCTACGAGGTATTCATTTTGAGATAATGGCTGACATTACCCCAAATTTGCCTCGCATTATCGCCCGGTTGTTAATCAGGCACCTGCAATTCACCCAATCAAATTAACCGATTACCTTATTGCAAATGCATTTCACCCAATTGTACTTAAACAAATTAATCTTCTACTGTATTTTAGAAATGAATTCTATTGAAGTAAAATCAAGTACATGTATATGTAAATTCCTCTAAAGTCGTGGCTGTCTTTTCAAGTTTTAATTAATTCCCGAAACAGAAAATGTAATTCAAAATCCTTTTAAAAATCATTAACCTTCCTTACTCTAACTGTGATTTTTTTCCGTGCTAATCGTGAAATGCCACACGCACAAGAAAGGTAAGTTTTTCTTATTCCGAATTTTAACCCGGCTTTATAATTTTTTATTCACTATCTAAAATGTTACCATTATGTTCAAACAATCTAAACAAAGGTTTACTTCTGCAAGACGAATTCCTGAAGTGCTCGCTTTATTTATTGTCTTATTTGCCATTTTAGGTGTGCTAGCAGGCTGTGATAAAAATCCTGTTCACCCTACTGGAAAATGTAATACTAAGAGGACCCCTGGCCCCGCCCGACTGCTGGCATCGGGCCTTCAGGGGACTGCAGGAAGTACTGTTGGTCCTGACGGTGCTTTGTACGTCACTGAAGGCGCGCTAGGTAAGGTCTCACGCGTTGACCCCATGACCGGTAATGTCACTACGTTTGCAAGTGGATTGCCACTATTAATCCCCGAGGTGGGGATAGGCGGTGCGTGGGACGTTGCCTTCCTTGGTAAGACCGCTTACGTTCTGGTAACGCTTGTAGGTACAGATGTGGGAGGCAGCGACGTGGTTGGCATCTATCGCATAGACGGGCCAGACAGCTATACCATCATTGCCGATATTGGTGCGTTCTCCATTGCCCATCCACCAAAACTCGCTTTCGAGGTTCCAACCGGGGTACAGTATGCTATTCAGGCCTATCATGGCGGATTCCTGGTGACTGATGGGCATCACAATCGTGTATTGTATGTTGAACTCGATGGTAAGATTACTGAAGTAAAAGCATTTGAGGATATTGTTCCCACCGGGCTCGCCTTGTCAGGCAGTACAATATACATGGCCGAGGCCGGGCCCGTTCCTCACAATCCGGAAGATGGCAAGGTAATATCGTTTGGCCCTAAATCTCCCGCAGTTACCACCGTGGCTTCCGGCGCCCGACTGATGGTTGATGTGGAGTTTAACTGTGGCCACACACTCTACGCACTCTCGCAGGGCGTATGGGACGGGGTTGAAGAGGGTACCCCCGCACTACCTAACACTGGCTCATTAGTGAAGGTAAATGATGACAGAACGTTCACCGTAGTCAGGGACGGACTTGACCGGCCCACCTCGCTTGAGTTCATCGGAACGACCGCCTATATTGTTACGCTTACCGGCGAAGTATGGACCATTGAACACGTGAGCGATGCCCCATTCAATGATTGATAAAATGAAAGATTTTCTTTCGGGCAGCAGTTGGGAATCTTTCATTTAGGCTTTGCGTTCATGGGCTCACACTTTAACTGGTATTCTTAGAAGATTATAAATACCCTGGGCGGAAATAAACAATGCCCGCGGGATTTATGCGTGTTCTTCTTCGTAGGTAAATGCTTTAAATTATTGCTTTGCTGAATTCAATTAATTAATTTTAGAGTACTCTAAAACTTGCGAATCCGCCATGGCTGTTGATTTTTAAAAGATAGCAAAACAGGAGTTTAATTTCAGCAGGTAAAAGAATCTTGTGAGCAGTAATTGCAACAAGATTTTATTCTGGCGGTAATAGAGGTATCTATCACTTATGATCAGAGCAATTCTTATTGATGACGAAGAACATTGTCTGGATACACTGAGTATTATCTTAAAAGATTTTTGCCCACAGGTACAAATATTGGAACAATGTTCTTCTGCAAAACAAGGGCTTGATGCTGTTGAAAAGTTGAAGCCTAATCTTGTATTTATTGATATCGAAATGCCATCAATGAACGGCTTTGAATTGTTAGAGCAGTTTGATGAAATTCCGTTTTCTATCGTTTTTACCACCAGTTACAACCAATATGCAATTAAAGCAATCCGGTTTAGTGCATTGGATTATTTGCTAAAGCCCATAGATCCGAAAGAGCTTATTGCTGCCGTTCACAAGGTAGAAAATCAAAAAAAATTACCAGGTGAAGAACAATTTCAAATGCTGCTAAGTAAGATCGCTAATAAGGATATTGTATTTCCTAAAATTCCAATACCAACTTCCGATGGTTTTGAATTAATTCCTGTTGAGGAGATATTGTTTTGCGAATCCAATGACAATTACACCTGGTTTCATCTTAAAGGCAAAAGAAAAATTATAGCCTGTCGCATGTTAAAAGAAGTAGAAGAACAATTAAATGATTTCGCTTTCTTTATTCGTGTACATCATTCTTACCTGGTTAATATTAAAGAAGCAACGAAATATGTCCGCGGCGAGGGAGGGTATATTATTATGAGTGATGGATCTTCTGTGTATGTTTCCCGTAGTCGCAAGGACGCTTTGTTAAAGTTATTTATGAATAAACAAACGTAGCATCGCTTTTCGCATCTTATATTTTATTCCGTCTCCTTATTTTTTTCTCTTAGCTTTTTTAAATCTTCTATATACGTCATTAAAATGCAGGATGACCAATCGGTAAGAACAATAAAAATTGTGGATGGTGAAATGGAAGTGATCGCAGATGAGAAACGAAAATAAGTATCGGCGTTATAAGCTGATTAACGTTATCAAATTATAACAAGATAATACGCGGGTTAATGTTTTTGGCCCGAAGTCGTAATCAAGTGGTTGCTTGGAAAGGCAACGTTTTATTACTCATAGGAATAAAAAATCAGGCTGTTTATAGATAATCTTTATAATTTATCAGTGCTTTCGGAAATCGAATGAATTAGGACACGATTCTCACGCCGGATTTTCAAACTATAAAAGCAGCGATTGCCAACCCGGTGAAGAATTTGAGAACAGAACAGCCGCCATTCTTTTAGCTTCTTAAACCTATAATGATCTTCTTCATTGTTGTAACCAGCGCTATTTATTTATCCCACGCATAATTAATTACCCTGCTGATTTTATGAGTTACCCGGTAGATTCATTCAAATACTCATTGGCGCTGGTACCGGGGAAGTTGCTGGTTTACTTTTATACAGGTAATCAAAAAAAAATAACCATAAAAATAAATTAAAATGAAACAACTACTTTCTTCAATCGTAATCGTGGCATTATTTGCAACAGCAAAAAATGCAAATGGCCAAACCGAAAATGAGTTTGCTTTTAATAACACAAGAGCGGTGCCCCGATCAAATTCAAGTACATTAAAAATTAGCAAGACCAGTGTTAATTTAAAAGCGCTTAAGGATTTTGAGAAATCATTTCATAAAGTCTCAGATGAGAAATGGTTTAAAGTACCAGGCGGCGTTATTGCAAATTTCCTTTCTAAGGGTATAGATTTTCGGATAAAATATGATGAAAATGGCAAATGGATGTATAACCTCCTCACTTATTCTGAAGATAAGCTGCAATCTGACGTCAGGTCGTTGATAAAGAGCCGGTATTATGACTATGAAATAGAATTTTGCAATGAATACCAGCTTTCAAATTCCATTATATATGTTGTTAAAATGACTGATGATAAATCAATAAGAACAATAAAAATTGTGGATGGTGAAATGGAAGTGATCGCAGATGAGAAGCGAAAATAAGTATCAGCGTTATAAGCCGGTGAATGTTATCAAATTATAATAAGATAATAAGCGTGTTAATGTTTATGGCCCGAGTCATAATCAAGTGGTTGCCTTTCCAGGCAACCTTTTTCCTTACCCATCTCCGCCTGTGTAGTGATTGCAATGAGACCCGTAAGTTTGGCTATTAACGGGGGAAAAGAAATATCTTTATAAGTCATTTTAAAAACGGGGAAAAATAACCAAAATAACCTGAGATATCTCTTCTTTCCAATTTCAAATGAACAACCGGCGGTAAACTCAAACCTCAGACATGACCCAGCTGCAAATGATGTTTTGATTGCTATATTTTAATTTCAAAAACCCGGCTGGTTGTCCTGCTTGCCAACTGCTTAATAGCGTTTTGCAGTGTACAACTCGGGTGAGATCTTAAATAAACAGAGATACTATAAGGAACATGTCAATCAAAAAGCACATAGTAGTTCTTGTACAAATATTTTCCGGACTGTTTGTTTGTCCCAGGCGAATAAAACTGAGAAAAAAGGCGGCAGAATTAAAAAGCAAGTCCGGATCTACGCATAAATCAATGGGTATTAAAATAACCGAGAACAGGATCGCCATGATGGAATCGAAAAGTGCAACGAACTCAGTCGAAATAAATGACCTGGTTTATGCTGATGGAAGTGCCGCAGGAACGGAAGTGATTTTAAAAATATCATTCAGTACCAATTAATAAAATAAATATGCTATTCAAAAAGCAGATAATAATTTTAATAACCCAGATATTTTTTTGCGGTCTTTGCTTTGCCCAGACGGATAAGATTGACAGCCTGAAAAAATTGTCGCAGTCAGTTATAGATACAACAAGGGTAGATTGTTTCAATCAATTGACCGAGAGCTATACCGTAAAGGATAATAAAGATTCCGCGGAGCATTACGCTAATATAGCTTACCAAGAAGCCAAAAGGTTAAATTATATTCATGGTATTGCTGTTTCGTTTTGCCGTCGTTCTGAAATGGTGAGGCATTTTTATAACGACTTTGAGAAATCAGAGGCTTTGGGAAAAGAGTCCATCCAATGGTATGACCGGACGACTAATAAGGAAGGTATTGATGATGTATACTATTGGCTTACCACTATCACCTTTGCACAAAGCAAGTTTGAAGAAGCAATTTATTATGCAAAAATGAGACTTTTTTATGTGAACAAAACCAATATTGGCTTGGGGATGACAAAGCCCGACCTGTACTTGGGCGCAATTTATGCCTATATGGGCAACTACAAAGAATCCTTTCTAATTGCGCAACGGGGTTACGATTACGCCTTAAAAACTAAAAATAAAATTGATATTGCCTGTTGTTTATGGTACCTGGCCAGGTTATACGCATTGATTGATGACTATCCGAATGCCTTGCAATACTTCCGCCGAATGTGGCAATTAAATGACGAAGAGATCAGTAAATGGCGGATTGCTAATGATTGTGACATATGGACTAAGATGGAATTTGCAGAAGTATTTTCTCATTTACAACAGTTTGACTCCGCCTGGCATTACTACAATCTATTTAGGCCCGGAAGCGATAAAACAATTTATATGCGTGTTTACTGGGTAAGTACAGGTGAGACCTATTTTTTACAAAAAGATTATAGGCATGCATTGCAAAACTTTCAGCTTGGATTATCAGAACATGCAAGATTAAACGACCGGAATGAAATGATGCGGACTCTTGTGGATATAAGCAAAACTTATTTGGCGCTGAATGATGATGCAGCAGCCTTAAGATATGGATGGAAGGGATTGTCCATTGCGTTTCAAACTAAAGCGAAACCATTTATTCGTGACGGTTATCAAATTCTTTACTCAGTTTATGATCACTTGCATCAAAAAGATAGTGCCAATTTCTATTTTAGAAAATATACAATGATAAAGGAGGAAGTGCTAAACGATCAGACAAAGGCAAAATTTGCGGCTTACAATTATGAACAGCAGATGGGACTGATGAGTAAAGAGAAACAAATTAGCAGACAGCGGTTGAGAATTCAACAACAGCAGTTACAACACGAATCATTTCAGAAAAAGATATTTATGACGGGTACATTTCTATTATTTATAGTAGGCGGTTTTATTTTAAGAAACATCATTTTAAAACGCGAAAATGAAAAACAACAATTGAAACATGAGCTGGAAATTCAAAGGATGGAAGGTGAAAAAGTAAAAGCAGAATTTCATCAACAATCCACTGAACTTGAAATGCAGGCCCTCCGTGCGCAAATGAATCCTCATTTCATTTTCAATTCGCTGAACTCCATCAACCTGTTCATTCTAGAGAACAACAAGTTGCAGGCTTCAGAATATCTTTCCAAATTTTCAAGACTGGTGAGATTAATTCTTCAAAATTCCCAGGAAGCATGTATAGCTTTGGAAAAAGAATTGGAAGCACTTCAACTATACCTTGAACTGGAAGCATTACGTTTTGAAAATAAGTTCGAATATAAAATTACCGTAGACGAAGATATTGATACGACTGTGCTGAAAGTTCCGCCGCACATTATTCAACCCTATGCTGAAAATGCAATATGGCATGGGTTAATGCACTTGCCTGACCAGCAGGCGGGTAAAAAAGGATATTTGACCATTGAGGTATATATTGAGAAGGAAATACTGCTGTACAAAATAAGCGATAATGGTATTGGAAGAAAAAAAGCTGCCGAATTGAAAAGCAAATCTGCGTCAATACATAAATCAATGGGAATGCGTATTACAACAGATCGGCTTCTTATGTTACAAAGGTCAAATGAAAAAGAGAATTCCATTTTAATAACTGATCTTATTCTTTCAGACGGCAGCTCCGGAGGTACAGAAGTAATGATCAAAATACCTGTTCGTTATGATTAAAGTTATTTGTGTGGACGATGAAATGCATTGCCTGAAAACATTGGACATGTTACTGAAAGAATATTGCCCGCAGGTGGAGGTAATGGAAAAATGCCGTGATGCTGCAACGGGTTTAATAGCTATTGAAAAATTTAAACCTGATCTTTTGTTTCTTGATATTGAAATGCCGCACATGAATGGTTTTGAAATGCTCGAGCGATTTTCTGAAATTCCCTTTGCGGTTATTTTTACTACGAGTTACGATCAGTATGCTATTAAGGCAATTCGTTTCAGCGCACTTGATTATTTATTAAAACCAATTGAGCCTAATGAATTGATCAGGGCTGTAACGAGGGCACAGGAGAACCGTCATTTACCTGGCGTTGAGCAGTTTCAAATGCTACTAAAGCAAATGCACGGCAACACAACCGGCTTTAACAAGATAGCAGTCCCTACTGCCGAAGGGTATGAACTAATTTCATCTGACCTCTTGCTTTATTGTGAGGCTAATGATAATTACACTCATTTTTATCTAAAAAATAAGACTAAAATAATAGTGTGCCGTACGCTAAAAGAAATCGAAGAACAATTACAGGACTTTAATTTTTTTGTACGGGTACATAATTCTTATATGGTTAATTTAAATGAAGTTACCAAATATGTTCGCGGTGAAGGCGGCTACCTTGTTATGAGCAACAATTCTACTATTAGTGTGTCCAAAAGCCGCAAAGATTCGCTGTTGAAATTCTTTTGAAGGGAGTTACTTCGTCGCAATTACCCTTTTACTATGGCAGCCATTCTTGTGAGAGTAATTCTAAATCAACTGATGCCGCCTATAATTAATGAATGAAAATTTTAAGTGCCTAACTGGGAAGCGTAGACGTATCCATTTTTCTTTTTTTCAATCCTGCAACGATGCCATCGGCATCTTATTAGCTCTAAAACTCATTGATGATATATGGTGTTCAATACCTTCCAGCACACCCTTCGCCAGCGGATTTTCTGAAAAATAAATCAATTTGTTCTTTCTTAATTCTTCCAATTCGGGACTATAATTAGCAACGACAATTCCCCTGGCTTTTCCTTTCAGCATATCAATATCATTGCCACTGTTACCGGCCGTAATAAAATGTTCCATCGGAACTTTCCATTTATAACTTAAGTATCGAACGGCACTGCCTTTGCTGGCACGAAAGGGCAGAAGATCCATGTACTTATTTTCGGTCAATAATATTTTTGCCCTAAGTTTCCTGTCATCAAGAAACTTATAAAGGTTGGCAAGGTCATCTTCGTTAAAACTGTCATCAACATAATAACTAAGTTTGAAACGCCACTGGGCCGCCGTTTCCTGTAAACGGATACCCGGGAATTTTGACAACGCATTTTGCAGATCATCTCTTTTCCATTGGTAATCGATATGGCTGTCCCATCCATTATCAGGTACAAATTTATCGGTGTAATAAATCTCCGAACCTGCAGAGCATATCAATATATCCGGGTTGGGTAAATCGTATTTGGCAAAGGCGTGCTCAGTAATTTCCTTATTTCTCCCGCTTGCTACTCCAAAGACAACCCTGTCCCGGTTATCAATAATCCATTGTTTAAATTCATTCAGGCCGTCTGATTTATTACCATCGACCAGGGTTCCATCGAGATCTGATATAACAAACAATCTTGCTTTTGCGAGTTTCTTCCCGTAAGCAGTTTTATGCGTGAAGGCAAGCGCATCAGAATCTTTTTTCTGAAAAAGATTGTCGATAATCTCAATGTATTTATTGGTATGTGCTTTCCATGAATACAACTGATCAACAGCTCTTATACCGCTCGCTGAATATTTTTCCCACAAACCCTGGTCAGCAATTATTTTCTTCAATGCCTCGGCAATCGCAACCGGATCTTCCACATCTATTAATAATCCATTTTTACAATGTTCGAGAATTTCTTTTGGGCCGCCGCTGGGGGAAGCTATTACCGGAAGCCCGCAGGCAGCCGCTTCCACAATTGTTAACCCAAAATTTTCTCCGGGTGTGGCATTTATAAAAACACCTTTTTTTCGTGCGGCCACACGATATATTTCAGGCACTTCCAATGTAGGATCATTCTTTTTAGGTATTGCCATCTTTCCATACAGATCATATTTGTCGAGCAACAATAACAGGTTCGTAAGTATGTCCTGTTCATCAGCAGGCATTTGCGTTATATCTTTTCTTACCCCTGCAAATATGGCAAGGTTGGCCATTGCTTGCAACTCTTTGTCTTGCCCGTATGATTGAATAATTGTTTCGAAATTTTTTCTTTTATCGGCACGGCCAATAGAAAGTATCAACGGTTTTTCAGGCCTGAATAAAAATCGCTCTATCTCAGAATTAACCCGATACAGTGCCTGTTCCTGCTCGATCGTCATTTTAAACGATGGCATGTCTAAGCGGTAAAATGGATAGAATAACTCTGTATTTACACCAGGCGGAATTACTGCAAACCTGCCTGACTTATTATTGTCATATAAAGCGTATTGCGTATCTATTATGTGCTGCGTGCTTACGATAATTGCATCGGCACTTTGCAATAAATTTTCTTCAGCGGAAATACGCCGGTCCATGTTGAATTTTTCATTTATTTTTTCGGGCGACAAACCTTGTTGCAGTAAAATACTTTTTTTATTACGGCCCAGGGAATGGCTAGTTGCAATAAAAGGTATTCCAAGCATTTCGCTGATCTGGCTGGCAATATAATTTCCATCAGCATAATGACCGTGCACCACATCAGGAAAATCATCTTCTTTTTCAATAAACCGAATGGTTTTGTCAACGAACTCATCAAGATGTTCCCACAAGGTTTCTTTGGGGCGATATGCATTTCCGCCGCAAGTCACTCTTACAATTCGGGCTTTTTCATTTACAGTATCAATACTTTTTTCGTAAGAAGAAGAGACTCTTTTATCAGAAATCCGGCGGGTAAATAGATCTACTTTTCGCACCTGCGGATGATAGGAAAGGTTCTCCAATAACTCCAATACATATTTCACCTGGCCGCCGGTGTCCTTGTCTCTCCCGATTTCCGGATCGTTGTATCGTATAAGACCATGAGGGCTGAATAACTGTATATAATATCCGTGCATAATTATTTTTTTACATTAAACTGACAATTGCAAAGGTAACCAAACATCATTACTTCGTTCGTTGGCCAATTGCAAAGAGTGTTATTTTCATAAACTAATTGAAGAAAAAATGATGGTACTATCGATCGCCTTTTTCGATTTTGCGATTGGGGCATATTAACCAATAATCCCCTATTAACAAAACCTAAAAATATTAATTGACTATTTTTGACGAAACGGATTAAATAAGTCTATGTATTCAGGATCGGGATTTAGTGACTGGGAAATTGGTGATATAACGGTAATCGTACACGAAGGAATCTATCATTTATTTCATCTTATTATTCCTAACCATGATTATATTGCTCATGCCGTTTCCACGGATGGTATTTCGTGGAAAAGAGTAAACAATGCCTTATTCGTTGGAAACCCGGGCGAGTGGGACGATGATATGCTCTGGACGATGCACGTGTGCGAAACAGGCGATAAGTTTGAAATGTATTATACCGGTCTACAACGGAGAGACCGTGGTGTTATCACTAAAATAGGACTGGCTGAGTCAGGCAATCTTATTGACTGGACAAAGAGTAAAGAGAACATTTATCCAATTGCTCCAAAAGGCATCTATTATGAAGCATCGGATGCCAATCCCCGCAAATGGCTCAGCTTCCGTGATCCTTTCAGGTTTGATTATAACGGTGAAGTGTACCTACTGGTTTGCGCCCGCAGTATTACCGGCCCCATATCACGCAGGGGATGCGTAGGGGTGGTAAAAATAACCAACAACGTTGTTGAATTAATGCCTCCTCTTTTGTACCCGATGGTGTATGATGATATTGAATGTCCGTGTGCTTTCCAACTGAATGGCCGGTTTTATGTTATCGGTTCTATACGCGAAGACATTAAAGTGCGCTACTGGTTTGCACCGGATTTTTTTGGCGAATACCATTCATTCCATGCCGACGTACTATTGCCGCAGGGGAATTACGCAGCCCGTACTGTCCAGGACGGCGATCATTTACTGGTATATAATTTTTTCTATGCTTATGGAAAAATTGATACGTTGAGGGTATTGCCTCCACCAAAGGAACTTGACACCGACGATAAAGGAAGGATCTTATTAAAGAGTTATTATCGTTGGGAAGAAATGGCACAAAAAGTAATTTACCAGCACGAATTAGGAGAAATGCAGCATTTGCTTTCGAACCCTTCCGCTACTTCAGACATCTTGCCGGAAAAATTAACCTGCGGCTCAAGAAGCGGCTACGAAATATTTTGTTTTCAGAAACCATCGGCCAGTTTTATTTGGGAAGGATTACTGACGGTGGAGGGTATGGGAAAATTTGGGCTGGTTTCCGATATGGATGCTGAAGCTAACGGTTATTTCATTTCGTTTGATATCTCCAACGGCCTGTTACAGATTCGGGCATGGGGCTTTAACCCATTGAATACGCGGCACAATTTTATTTTTACTGATATACAATCCGGCGTTTTCCCCATGAACGGAAACAAGTCCTTTCGTTTCAGACTTATTCGTTACGGTCATTACATTGAATTATCAATTGACGGAGTGGTTAAATTAACTTTAATGGACTATACCTATACCGGTAAAGGCTTTGGATTGTATTCCGCTTCATCTGTTATTTCTCTGCAAGACTCAGCCTTGAAAACACTGCCAGACCCCGTGGATGAATATGCAAGCCAGGAAGAGGCGGGCAAAATTGCCTGATTCCCGGATGAATGCAACTTATTCGCCACTGTATTGTTATAATTGGGAGTGGACTAAGTGCGCTCAAAGTGAATAAGTGTTGCGTATTTTTTTGATGTTCTGTAAAAGCCCACGCAAAACATAGGCACGAATTTTTCTTAACAGCTTGTAATGAATAATTCTTCTTCCCTTCCCGTAGAAATTCTTAAAGTTAAGGAAGATACTTCCAGCCAGGTGCGTGATTTACTGGCCACAGAAGAACCTTTGGAAATAAGGATGGTGTTTGGAAATGCAAAGGAAAGAGTAACAAAAAGTATTTCTGTAACCATGCGTACGCCTGGCAACGATTTTGAACTTGCTGCAGGGTTTTTATTTACCGAGGGGATTATTAAAAACGCAGAAGATATAAGGGAAATAGATTACTGTGGCGGTGCTAATGAAAATGTGGTTAAGGTCGGGCTCAAAGACAACGTACCTGTCGCCTTGAATAAACTGGAAAGAAATTTTTATACTACATCCAGTTGTGGCGTGTGTGGAAAATCTTCTATAGATGCCATTAAAACCGTGTGCCGGTTGGAATATGCAGAAAAAGATTTTATACAAATTTCTCCTGAAATAATTTATGCCTTACCGGGCATTCTCAGAAACACCCAGGATATTTTTGGTTTTACCGGCGGACTACATGCTTGCGGATTATTTAATCGTGCTGGCGAGTTGCTCTTATCGCGGGAAGATGTGGGACGACATAATGCGTTGGATAAATTAGTTGGCGCTGCGTTAAATCAATTCATGATACCGTTGCATGGTAAAATACTTTTACTAAGTGGACGGGCCAGCTTTGAGCTAATTCAAAAAGCTTGGATGGCTGGTATTAATACAGTGGCAGCTATTGGTGCTCCTTCGAGCCTTGCGGTTCAAACGGCCGAAGAAGCCGGAATAACACTTATTGGTTTTTTGAGGAATCAATCATTCAATGTTTATTCAAACGCTCACAGAATAAAAAACATTTATGAAAATTCGAATCAAGGGTAATGCGGTGAGGTTCAGGCTTTCTAAACCGGAGGTTGCGGCTTTTGCCACCGAAGGATTTGTGGAGGAAAAGACTGAGTTTGGTAGTAGCATATTTAAATATGCGGTAATAAGTACAGACAACAAAACCATGTCAGCAGATTATATTAATGGAAGTATTATCTTATATGTTCCCAAAAATTTATTGGAAAAGTGGACTACAACTAGCCAGGTTAGTATCGTGTATGACCTTACCGTTAGTAATGGTAAATTTTTAAACCTTTTGCTGGAAAAAGATTTCAAATGTATTGATGCAATAGCAACCGAAGATCAATCGGATTATTTTGAAAACCCAGCTAAATCCTGTTAATTATGAACGATGAAAAGATAGAAGAAACACAATCGGAAAATCCTGCAGATTTTACCGGCGATATAAAGATCAAAGAACCTTACACTGTGGCTGCAGGTATGGAAGCGGTCTATCAAAGCGGCAAACATGTGTTTCACGAAATGAATATGGGTCGCGGGCTGAAGGGATTATTAACTATGAACCAGAAACTGGGTTTTGATTGCCCGTCCTGTGCATGGCCCGACCCGGATGATGAGCGATCTGGTATAGCGGAGTATTGCGAGAATGGCGCCAAAGCGTTTGCGGATGAAGCAACAACAAAAAGCCTGCGTCCTGATTTCTTTGCAGAACATTCTGTAAAAGAATTATCCGGGCTTGATGACTATAACATCGGCAAGAATGGCCGCATCGCACAACCGATGTATTTGCCTGCGAGTGCAACGCACTACCAGCCAATAACGTGGGACGATGCTTTTACATTGCTGGCCAACCATCTTAACAACCTGGCAAGCCCGGATGAAGCAATCTTTTACACATCAGGCCGTGCCAGCAACGAAGCTGCCTATGTGTACCAGCTTTTCGCAAAGGAATATGGAACTAATAATTTACCTGATTGTTCTAACATGTGTCATGAGTCGACGAGTTCCGGGTTATCAGAGGTGCTGGGCATCGGCAAAGGTTCGGTAAAGCTGGAAGATTTTTATGAGGCTGAAGTGATCATGATTGTGGGACAAAATCCCGGCACCAATCATCCGCGGATGTTAACTGCTTTGCAAAAAGGAAAGACTAACGGTGCCACTATCATTTCAATAAATCCATTGCCGGAAGCCGGATTGATGGGATTTAGTAATCCCCAAAAAGTGAAAGGAATTTTACATATTGATACAAAGCTGACCGATATTTTTTTGCAGGTAAAACTCAATGGTGACCAGGCATTGTTTAAAGCGCTTATCTATTTGTTGCTGGAGGTGGAAGAAGATAATCCCGGAAAAATATTCGATCGCGAATTCATCAATGAATATACATCGGGGTATGATGCGCTTATAGCGGAGGTAAAAAAATATGATGTTGATAAATTGCTAAATGTTGCAGGCATCACTTTGCGAAAGGCACAGGAAGTGATAAATGTATTAAGGCAGAAAAGTAAGATCATTATCTGCTGGGCCATGGGCATTACGCAACATAAGAATGGCGTGGACACTATAAAGGAAATTGTAAACCTGTTGTTGCTGAAAGGCAGTATCGGAAAGCCCGGTGCAGGTACCTGTCCTGTACGTGGCCATAGTAATGTGCAAGGCGACAGAACAGTTGGCATTTGGGAAAAACCTAAACCAGCCTTAACCAAAAAGATTAAAGAAGTATATGGCTTTACGCCGCCGGAAAAAGAGGGTTATGACGTGGTTAATTCAATTAAGGCAATGTATAACGGTAACGCCAAGGTGTTTTTTGCTCTCGGTGGCAACTTTTTGTCCGCTACGCCAGATACCAATTTTACAGCGCAGGGTTTGAGGCAATGTAACCTTACGGTTCACGTTTCAACCAAATTGAATCGCAGCCACCTGGTTCATGGTAAAGAAGCGCTGATATTACCTTGTCTTGGCCGTTCTGATAAAGATGAACATGACGGTATTACGCAATTTGTTTCCTGCGAAAATTCTACTGGTGTTGTGCAAATGTCTAAAGGCATCTTAAAACCTATATCTGATGATCTATTGAGCGAACCGGTAATCATCTGCAAAATGGCGAAGGCAACATTGGGCAGTCGCTCAGTAGTAAACTGGGACCGATACATAAAAGACTATGATGCCGTTCGCGATGATATTGAAAAAGTAATTCCGGGCTTTGAAAATTATAACGAAAAAGTCAGGCGCAAGGGTGGGTTCTATCTTCCTAACGGTGCTCGTACACGTGAATTTCATACATCTGATAATAAAGCCCGTTTTTCTCTTACGGAACTTTATCTCCCTGCAATTAACGAAGATGAATTAATAATGATGACGATAAGAAGCCATGATCAGTTTAATACCACCATCTATGGATATGATGATCGCTATCGTGGCGTTTATAACGAACGGCGGGTGGTTTTTATGAACGAAAAAGATATCACGAAACTTAATTTAAAAAATGGAGATGTGGTTGACCTGTTTAATTACGGCGGTGGAATAGAAAGGGTAGCACATAAATTTCTGATAGTACAATATGATATACCGGAACAGTGTGTGGCCACTTATTTTCCGGAAGCCAATGTGTTGGTACCCATTGGAAGTGTTGCAGATGTCAGCAATCAGCCGGCATCAAAATCAGTCGTAGTGAAAATTAAAAGACATTTGTAAGCGGGCTAAAGCTACAAAGATAATATACTTTTAATATCGATTAAAATGTATCTATGGATAATAACAACTTCAGCGCAATAAAGGACAGTGTCTTAAACAAGTTAGACGATTTTAATAATGGCAAATCGTGGGTAACGGATAAATTAGGAAAGAACGTTTTTTCAAATTCACCTTCGGTAGCCTTAAAAAGGGTGGACAATTATTCTCATTCCGTTGCGGAACAACTGGCGCATATTATTGCCTGGCGAAATTTTGCGGTGCAAAAATTAACAGGCAATGATCATTTTAATATTGAAGATAACTCACCGGCAGACTGGCCCAAGCCTTCCGAATGGAGCGCTCTTCGCAGGGAATATGAAAGCTGCCACCAGGAACTATTGGCCGCTATTAAGAATTTTCCGATTGAACAACTAGACTCAAAAGTTCCGGGGCGGAGCTATTCTTACCTGTATCTTATTAATGGAATTGTAGAGCATGACTATTACCATTTCGGCCAAATAAATTCTTTGCTGGCAGCCATTAAAAGGAAAGAACGATAGTACATTCAATACCGGATTCTTTTAAAATAGATTGAAAGAAAACCGGTTATTTATCATGCTCGCTGATAAAATCATAAGTAGCGTTATAAGCTTTCAGCCACGTTTTAAACATTAAAAAATCATGTATTTCATCAGGAAAAATAAGTTCCTTATAAGGCACGTTTCGCTTATCCAGTTCAGATGCCAGCGTCATTGTTTGCCCAAAAGGAACATTTCGGTCATCATCACCATGAACCAGTAATACAGGGGAGCGCCAACCATCAATATAAGCAATAGGAGAGGAGAGGTACGCTTTTTGTGAAAATGTACCTGCACTAACGGAGTCGTATGTACGCCAGCTTGAAAGTTCCGTGTTCCAGTTGTGGACGCCATGCATATCTACCCCGCATGAAAAAATATCCGACGCTTTAGCAAGGCAAAATGCCGTAAGAAATCCGCCATAAGAACCACCCCATGCTGCAATATGTTTGGTGTCTACGTCGCTTCTCGATTGCAGGTACAGTCCTGCACCTATAGCATCATTTACTTCACTGGCGCCATTAGCACCATAGTTCAGCGCCTCGCGAAAATCTAAACCGTAACCAATGCCACTGCGGTAGTTCACGCTAAGAACAATATAACCCTTGCTGGCAAAATATTGATTTAATCCATAGGCATTGTAATAGTAATACATGTAATGAAACGCTGGCAGCATTTGTCTCCTGGAGCCGCCATGGAAAAAGACAACAGCGGGATGCGTTTTGCCGTCATTAATATTTTTAGGTAAAAATAGCTGTGCCGGAACCTGCATGCCATCTGTTGCGGTAAATGAAATTGTTTGTGGAACTACCAGTGAAGAGGAAGGATAGTCTTTAGGAAATTCATTGACTGCAATATCTGTTAAGGAACCATTGGACCGAACAATGGCCGGCCATAGAGGATGCTGTGCTGAACTCTCCAGAACCGCAATGCCCCTGGAAAGAGCTACAGGGCTGTATTCTATACCATCGCCTTTTGTAACCATTACTGGTTTATCTAATGAAGTAATGGTATAAATGTGTCTTCTGCTGATATCGCCAATGTTAGTACAATAAATAATTGTTTTTTTATCGGGTGATATCGAAACCTTTTCAACTTCGCCATCGCCTGGTGTCAGCAACTTTGTTGTTTTGTTACTTACATCCAGTGCATATAAATGCATCCATCCATCTTTTTCCCATGGAAAAATAATGGTATTGTCTTTAGGAAACCATAAACGATTGTCAACTGCCGGAAGTTCATCGGGTAAGGCACTCCCGCGGCCTTGATCTGCTTTCCATATTTCCTTAGCCTGAAGAGACGCAACATCTAATAACCGGATGCTCCATGGCAACGGTGACGATCGTTGGGAAGTAAAAGGCATTTGAGCACCTATATAAGGTTGCCGAATGAAAGCAAGATATTTACCATCAGGAGACCACACAGGATCTGAGTCGCTGTTAGTAGAAGCATCTGAATACGAAATTGTTTTTGCATTGAAATCGTATATGCCAATAAAGGAATGACCACTCCGGTTACTTGTATAAGCAAGTTTACTTCCATCGGGCGACCATCGTAATTGTGATTGACTTCCTCTCGACTGAAATAATTTTGTTGCTTTCAAACTATCGCCAGCGGCTAACCATACCTGTGAGGAAGAGATAAATGCAATTTGTTTTCCATCGGGAGAAACAGCCGGCGATGTTCCGTCGCCTATTTTTTTTACACTATCAATTTTTACGTAAGCTATGTAAACTGCTTCTTCTGTTGACGTTTGGAGCCTGGCCGGGTTTGCATTTTCTCCTTTTGAATTGGCATCATTTCCCCGCACAAATATAACGCTGTTGTCGTCGGGAGTAATAATGAGGCTCGTGATTTCCAAACCATTATCCTCTGTATAGTGCGTAAGCTGCTTTGCTTCTTTGCCGGTTTCATCTGCAAACCATACATTGCGAACTCCCTTATTATTAAATACCCACGTTATGTACTTTCCGTCGTTGGATGCTTTCAATTCATTGGGGAACGGGGCACTTAAAATTTTTTCAATATTTAATTGCGCAGACGAAGAAATACTAAAAAGCAAAAATGGTACGAGCAGTTTTTTCATTATCACAGTTTAATTGTTTTTATTAAGGAAGTATTTAAGTATAGACAGGTTTGGTAATTGATTACTAACGGTGTTGTGACTTGTAAAACAAGGCTTGCAAATATAAGGATACTCCAAAAAGAGACTGGAAGAAAAATATTGAGATTAATGATGAGTGTTTGTGAAGATAAATAACTATAATAAATCCAGTGCTTTATCAAAAGCTCCATTTAAATCGCAGATACAAAGCCCGGCCATAATTGCCATATAAACTTCGTTTGCCTCCAAAAAATAATTGACCGCCTGCCAGCAATTCTATTGTATTGGTTAAAGAGAAAGTAAAAAATGGTCCCGCGAAAAAAGAGCCATCGGCGGGCGTATAAATGGCGGAAAGATCTCCACGTATTAATGGATTGAATTGATAAGCTGCTTCAGCGAATAGTGAATGTCGGGCCGGTGAAAGTGACTTTGCCGAAACATTGTTTAGAAAAAAATTGGGGCTCAAACTATCTCCTTTTAATAAACCGGCACTGTTCAGGAGGTAGGCACCGTGTAGGTATAAACTGTTTGGGAATGTATAATTAATACCCGCTGATGCCGATATAACAGTATTGGCTAATCGAAAATTGGTGCGTGGCACAAAGGCCGATATTTCCCCATTAAAGCCTGCCTGCCCCAATACGCCTGACCAGCCACCGCCGAGCACATAGTCAGTGTTAACGATACCCGCAAGTGCCTGTATATCATAACTGCCTTTTGTAAAACGATACAATCCCGCTGCAATCGTTTCATTTGCATTTCTTCCGGGTTTATAAGCAAGCTCTGCAGAAGACGTGCTATTGAGGTAATACTGCAACCTTACCGCGTCTGCCCCGGGGCGTTCTTCGTAATCAAAATCAAAATAGGAGTAAGCATTAAAAATATCATTAGGATTCCATACAAGGTTCAATCCCCAGTTGATGCGTTGCCGTCCAACGGTGACTTCCCATTTACCATGTGTATAATCTATCGAGGCACGATCAATGTTGGAATGCAATATATAAGATGGCCCTTTTGCAATCGTTTTGGAAAGATCAAAAAAATCATCGTTCCCGTTTTGTAGTAGTACATTCTGGATAGATAAAGCAGCAGAATCCCCGTAAAAAAGCCGGTTCCTGATGCCAAGATGAAACTTCCAGGAACTGTCATGAAACCAATGAATATCCACGCGATTGTGCACGAGGTTTTCCAGGGTCCATTTTTTATTGATGTCTGTAAATTGCGTTGTTTGCAAATCTTTCAGGTAGCCGTTAACAGACCAATGAGAAATTTTATCAGCATTGCTTATGGTGTTGTTCGTTGTGTCCTGTGCACTACCAGCTTGTGCAATGGCTAAAAAAAACAGGAGAACACATCCAACAAATGATATTTTAATTTTGAAGACTTGCATGACTCACTTTCTGTTTAGTATCACTGATCACTTTTCCATCTTCCAAAGTAATGATGCGTCTTGCTTTGTCCATTACCCGCTGATCATGTGTTGAAAAGATAAAGGTGACTTGTTCTTTTTCGTTTAGCGTGGCCATCAGGTCTAATAACGTATCTGTTGATTTAGAATCGAGATTTGCGGTAGGTTCATCGGCAAGAATAAATTTAGGTTTCGAGGCAAGCGCCCTCGCAACAGCTACCCGTTGTTGCTGTCCTCCCGATAGATATTTTGGCCTTACATTTATTTTATCTCCCATACCCATTGCCGTTAGGAGATAATTTACACGGTCTGTTATTTCCTTTTTGTTACTGTTTTGGAGTTCCATAATAAATTCAACATTCTCTTTTACAGTAAGTACTGGTATAAGATTATATGACTGAAAGATGAAGCCGATATGGCGCAGGCGGAAATCTGTTAGTGCTGACCGGTTCATCCGGGTGATATCTTCTTTTTCTATAATTACATTTCCTGAAGTGGGTTGATCCAGGCCGCCCATCATGTTCAGCAGGGTTGTCTTGCCGCATCCGGAAGGACCAACGATAGACGTGAATTCACCTTTTTCAAATTCAAGGTTAATTCCGTTTAATGCGTGCACCGGCACCATGGTTTCGTTGTAGGTCTTCGTGAGATTTTTAATTTCAATTACTGGCATAAAAAAACATTTAATAAAAAAGTAAAGTTTAAATCAATCACCTCGTACTGCCTCGGCCGGCTTTAGCCGGACTGCCCTTCTCGCCGGGAACAAGCCTGCAATTATTGCAATTACAATCACCATAATGGCGAGCATAATGTAAAAATTAAACCCAAGTGTAGGGTATACAATACTGCTATAACCAAGTGCATTAAACCCTTCTGCGATAAAGGAAAGGTTAATTCCCTTATGACCGAACCATGCTATGGTAGTAATGCTAACCAGCACGCCAATCACCGCACCTGTCAACGAAAGAAAAATTGTTTCGAGCATGATCATTCCAAACACTTTGGAAGGTTTCATCCCAATGGATAGCAGCATTCCTATTTCACGGGT